>NZ_RZTJ01000090.1:0-935 GCF_003997065.1 Mesorhizobium sp. M6A.T.Ce.TU.016.01.1.1
TTCGGAGCCTCCGCGATCATGGCTTCGGTGGTGACCAGCAGGCCGGCGACCGAGGCCGCATCCTGGAGAGCCGTGCGCACGACCTTGACCGGATCGACGATACCCATGGCGATCATGTCGCCATATTCGCCGGTCTGGGCGTTGAAGCCGAAGGTCGGGCCCTTGTTCTCGAGGATCTTGCCGGCAACGATCGATGCTTCCGCACCGGCGTTGGCCGCGATCTGGCGGGCCGGAGCCTGCAGCGCGCGACGCACGATGGCGATGCCCGCGGTCTGGTCGGAGTTGGCGCCGGTCGCCTTGATGCTCAGCGAAGCGCGCAGGAGTGCGACGCCGCCGCCGGGAACGATGCCTTCTTCGACGGCCGCGCGGGTCGCGTTGAGGGCGTCATCGACGCGGTCCTTCTTTTCCTTGACTTCGATCTCGGTCGCACCGCCGACGCGGATGACGGCACCGCCGCCCGCCAGCTTGGCGAGACGTTCCTGCAGCTTCTCCTTGTCGTAGTCTGAGGTGGTCTCCTCGATCTGCTGCTTGATCTGGGCGACGCGGCCCTGGATCTCGGCCTTTTTGCCGGCACCGTCGACGATGGTGGTGTTCTCCTTGGAGATCGACACCTTCTTGGCGCGGCCGAGCATGTTGAGGCCAACATTCTCGAGCTTGATGCCGAGGTCTTCGGAAATGACCTGGCCACCGGTGAGGATGGCGATGTCTTCCAGCATGGCCTTGCGGCGATCACCGAAGCCCGGCGCTTTGACGGCGGCGATCTTCAGGCCGCCACGCAGCTTGTTGACGACGAGCGTGGCCAGAGCCTCGCCTTCGACGTCTTCCGAGATGATGACCAGCGGCTTCGAGGTCTGCACGACAGCCTCGAGGATCGGCAGCATGGCCTGCAGGTTGGAGAGCTTCTTCTCGTGGAGAAGGATGTAAGCGTCTTCCAG
>NZ_RZTJ01000091.1:0-884 GCF_003997065.1 Mesorhizobium sp. M6A.T.Ce.TU.016.01.1.1
CATCGGTGTCGTCTCCGGTGTCGGGAAGCAGGCGTCAGGAGGCGTTCAGCGCGTTTGTGGCGATCGCCTCAAAGCGCCTGTCGAACAGGTCCTCGGCCTTGATCGCGGGCTTGCTCAACTCCTTGGCCAGGAGATCGATCGTCGCCTGCTGGCGCACGATCACGTCGTTCCAGTCGGCGGGGATGTCGAACTGACCATCAGCGTCGACCAGATACTGGCCATCTTCTGTGTTGAGGCCCTGGGTGGCGACGTAGTACCCCTCGATCCACTCCTTGGGATGCTCTTCCACCCAACGGGCGGCTAGCGCCCAGTAGCGCACATATTCGCCGAGAGCGGCTGCTTTGGCCGGGTCGTCAAGCACGGCTTGTGGGGCATAGAGATGGGCTGGATCATCGCGCAAGCCGTGCGGGATGGTCGCAGCGCCGTCGGCGCCATACTGGCGCAGGTAGCGCTTGATGAGGACGCCCGAGATCGGCGCGACGTCGACTTGCTTGCCGGCAAGTGCCACTGGATAGGCATCGCCTTTGCTGGGCAGTTCGATGAGATCTACATCCTCCTTTTCTAGGCTGGCGGCCTGCAGGACCCTCAACACCAGCGCGCCTTGTGCCTGACCGGGGCTGAAAGCAATCCGTTTGCCGCGCAAATCCGCGAGCGTCTTGACCTCGACTCCCGGTGCAATGCCGAGTTGATAGATAGGGTGCGCAACCGGATTATTGCGGAACTTCGCGGCAATGATCTTGACCTTGAGCCCCGTCCAGGTCGCGTGGATGGGTGGAATGTCGGCAACCGATCCGACGTCCAATGCGTTGGCGCGAAAGGCTTCGATTGTCTGTGGGCCGCCGCTGATATTGGCCCATTCGACCTCGAACGGCAGTTGATCGATC
>NZ_RZTJ01000092.1:0-877 GCF_003997065.1 Mesorhizobium sp. M6A.T.Ce.TU.016.01.1.1
TCCGTGTAGTTGTCGTCGGTGCCGTAGCCGGCCATGATGAACAGCGACAGGTTCTCCATCGGCGTGATGTCGAGGCGAACCTTGCCGGCCACTTCTTCATAGTTGCTGTCGTAGGCGACGACGCCGGTGATCGCGCCCCAGCCCTGCGTCCACTTCACACCGCCGACGACGTGCGGAACATAGCTGTCGATCGTGAAGTCGCCATAGCCTTCTTCGAGCGAGACGACGGCGGAGAAGCCGTTGCCGGCGTCGAAGTAGTACTGGACGACGTTGGTGTCGAAGCCGCCGTAAGGAACCAGCGTATCCTGGATGACGTTGCCGGCGTAGCCGATGAACGTATCGAAAGCCGATTCGTCCTTACCGACGCGGAGGCCACCGAGCTGGATCCAGGCGAAGTTCAGCGAAACGCTGCTGTTGCCAGCGTTGTTGGGGACGAGGACCGTGTACCCATCATCGTCGACGTAACTGGCGGCGCGGCCTTGGCGATTGCCGAAGTTGAAGCGGGTCTCGGTGTAGGTCTTCAAGGTGCCGAGCTCGGTTTCCTGGCCGGTCCAGGTCTTCAGCGTGAAGCGAGCGCGCTTCCAATAGGTGTCGTTCTCGCCGCCGTCCTCTTTGTCCCAGTTCGTCGCACCGGTGAAGGTGCCGACGTCGCCGACGCCGATGTCGTAGCGGACATAGCCGCCGATGCGCAGGCAGGTTTCGGTGCCGGGGATGTAGAAGTAGCCAGCGCCGTAGACGTCGCAGATGCGGACGTATTCAGCGGGTTCCGGCTCGGCGACGACGACGGCGTCGGCGGCGCGCGCACCGGAAACTGCGACCAGCGCCGCAGCGGAGCCGAGAAGAAGGCTCTTGATGTTCATTTTCTGACCTCCAGTCA
>NZ_RZTJ01000093.1:0-759 GCF_003997065.1 Mesorhizobium sp. M6A.T.Ce.TU.016.01.1.1
CAATGATGCGATCAACGGCGGAGCGGGCAATGACACTCTGATCGGCGGCTTCGGCCAGGATACCATGACCGGTGGCACGGGCGCCGATACATTTAAGCTCGACGGTCTCGACATCAAGGATCTCATCGTCGACTACAATGGCGGGCAAGGCGACAAGATAGACCTGACGTCGCTGTTCGACACAGCTCCCGGAGGAGCCAATGTTGGCGATTTCGTGAACTACGATTCGGCGACAGGCACTCTCAGTGTCGATCATGACGGGACCACCGGCGGCGCCAATTTCGTCGACGTGGCGACGCTGTCGAACCTGCCCGCGGCCAACACAATCGCGCTGCTCTATGACGATGGCGCTACCCAGCACACGACGACGGCAAATCTGGTGGGTTAACGCCATAGCGCACAACCACGTGACTATGTTATACGTCGCTAATATCTAGGGGAGCTCAATATGAAACGTTCTGCAAGACTGCTTGTTTCCGCTGCGACGCTGTTGCTGGCAGTCGGGTCGACGGGGTATGCCGCCGACATCATCGACGGTCCGACGGGCGACTATTGCCGTGTCGTCGGCACCTCCAACCTGGTGCTGAACGACAACATCGTCGATCTGAAGCAGGAGGTTGTGAAGTTGATGGACGAGTCGGTTGCCGTCGCCAACAGCTCGGAGTGGATCAACTCGTCGCGGCCCGTCTTCGTCTGGGCGTCGGAGGCCAAGGTCGCTTGCGGCAAGGCCTATGGCTACCTGAAGACGAACTACAAGGA
>NZ_RZTJ01000094.1:0-729 GCF_003997065.1 Mesorhizobium sp. M6A.T.Ce.TU.016.01.1.1
GATCAGCCGTATGGATTCCCGCCGGATCGCTGACATGCTGGACATAGAAATGCCGGTGGCGGATGGCGGCGACCAGATCGGGATCGCTGATTTCCTCGAAGCCGCGTGGCGTACGCTTCATACGGCCTTCGGTCTCGAGTTCAAGCCTGTTCTTCTTCAACGCCGCCACCAGGCCGCGAAAATTGTCCGGCTTGGTCGCGATGGCTTTGCGCATCGCCAGCAGCAGCGCCGGCTCCGGCTGCCACCACGCAATGTCGGCGAAGCAGCGCTCAAGCCCGACATGCACGTAGAACACGCCCTGCTCCATCTTGGTGCCGTCGGGCGACAGGATGGCCGACAAATGCCTGTTGTAGGGCCGCTTGTCCTTGGCGAAGCGCACGTCGCGATTGATCCGGAACAGCGACTTCTTGCGGTCGCCGCGCAGGCCGAGCCCTGCCTTTGCGAAGCGCTCGGTCAGCGTGTCGACGAGATCACTGAGCGGATCGCGCAACTCCTTTTCGAACAGGTCACGGTTCTCCAAAAACCACTCTCGGCTCTGGTGGAAATCCAGCGCCTTCAGGAACGGAATGGCTTTCGGGCCGAAACCCTTGAATGCGCCTTCCATCACGCCTTGCCGATCCGTACCAGCCAGGCATCCTCGTCGATCACCTCGATGCCGAGTTCGCTGGCGAGCTTGAGCTTGGAGCCGGCACCCGGCCCGGCGACCACCAGATCCGTCTTTGCCGAAAC
>NZ_RZTJ01000095.1:0-708 GCF_003997065.1 Mesorhizobium sp. M6A.T.Ce.TU.016.01.1.1
CAAGCCTGGGATTGGCCCGCGCGGCGATCAGGCAGCCGGCGACGATCAGGCACGCTCCCGTCAGCGTGGTCCAGGTCGCCTCCTCGCCGAAGAAGAACCAGCCAAGCGCGACCGCCCAGATGAAGGCCGAGTATTCCGTCGGGATCAGATATTGCGCTTCGGCGCGGGCGTAGGACCAGCTCATCAGGAATTGCCCGGCGAGCGACAGCACCGTCACCCCGGCCAAAGGAAGCCAAAGATCGCTCGGCAGGGCGACGGCAAGCCAGGGTGCCGCGAGGCCGAGCAGGATGGCAACGCAAAGGTTCTGGAACAGCATGATCTCGATCGGCTTGGCCAACTGCGCCTGTTGCCGGGCGAGGATCAGATTGTATCCGTAGAACACGGTTGATACGAGCACCGCTGCCGTGCCGAGCATGGCGTCCTGCGAATAGTCTGCCTGCCCGAACTGGCCGGCCATGATGATGGCGACGCCGGCGATGCCGGCCAACGATGCCCAGACAGCCTGGCGTCGGATCCGTTCGCCCAGCAGCAGCGCGGCGAGAAACAGCGCAAACAAGGGCGCCACGAAGCTGAGCCCGATCGCCTCCGCGAGCGGCAGCCTGGCCAAGCCCCAGAAGAAGGATATCAGCACGACGCCGACAATTGCGGCACGCAGCGCATGCAGCCTCAGCACCGGAATGGTCGGCTTTAAGCGTGGTCCCGCCAACC
>NZ_RZTJ01000096.1:0-642 GCF_003997065.1 Mesorhizobium sp. M6A.T.Ce.TU.016.01.1.1
GGTGAAAATCGGGTCGCCGGCAGTGGTGAAGCCGGTCAGGTCGCTGACTTCCGGCGCTAGCCTCATATGGATCTTGCCATCGTCGAGTACGACCGGCGTGAACAGCTGATTGACGCCGAATTGCTTGTACTCGATGCTTATCTCGCCGTCTTTGTCCAGACTGCGAATAGGCACTTCACCACCGGCGTTGAAGCTGGCCTGCTCGCCGGAAAGCGTGGTGAGGTTGGGGTTCGCGAGCGTGCGCACCGCGCCTTTGGACTCGAGCGCCTCTATGATCAGGTCGACCTTGATGTTGCTGTCGATGACGCGCGTGATAAGCGCTCCGAAGGGCGCCGAGTTGGACAGGAGGCCGCTGAGCAGACCGCCCGGTCCGAGCACGACACCGTCCTCGTCAACGGCAGCAACACCGGTACCGGTACGGGTTGTGCCATCGCCGTTCCTGCTTTTGATCGACACGCCGAGGTCGCGGCCGGTGTTGCGCTTGGCTTCCAGCACGCGCACTTCCAAATTGACCTGCTGGCTGTCGTCGACGATGACGGAGTTGATGACGGCATCGGGTCCATATTGCTGCGCAACCGCCATGATCGCCGCCAGCGTAGCGCCATCTTTCACATGCCCGCCAAGCCTGACCCTGCCATTGAC
>NZ_RZTJ01000097.1:0-692 GCF_003997065.1 Mesorhizobium sp. M6A.T.Ce.TU.016.01.1.1
GTCCGGCTTTTGCGACAAAATTCGCCGGCGGACGCGTAAGACGGCATGCGCGCGGGTGAGTTCGTGGGTTGGGGCGCGGATGTCCATGTGGGCGTCGTGCAGGACAAGATCCTCGAGGTGGACGAGCTCGCCCTCGAGCCAGAGCGCGGCGGCCGCGTCGGCAAAATGCTGGCGCTCGACAAAACCGTCGCGGACCGGCGAGCGGGTCAGGCGCTCGTCGAGCCGGGCCAGGGCTTCGGTTGCGCGGGCAACCGGTCCGATCAGGGTTTCCAGGGGCAGTTTGTCGAGCGTGTAAGCCATTGTTTTCATGATGGCTGATTCGCGTTAGTCAAGCTATCTCGATGTTAGGTTGATTTGCTTGGGACTTTCTTCGACGTCTTTATGACTATCGATAATCACCTCTTATCGATAGTGATTGATCTCGCCGCCAAAATCAGTCATTTTCGGCCCCAGGATGGCCGCCGGCGACGTCCCGCGCGGCCGCGAACGACATAGAAGGCGGCTTTCCGCCGCGCGAGAAAGGCCGCCTGGCATGAGCGAAGAAAAACCCGTCCGCCTGCCCGACCCCGCTTCCGTCGAAACCGTGCTCACATCTCTGCAGGCGCAGTCGGCCGACGCCGAGCTCGCCCCTGCCCTCAACAAAACCTTTCCAGGCTTTGCCTTCACCGTCGCGACGATCGACGATTTTTATT
>NZ_RZTJ01000098.1:0-632 GCF_003997065.1 Mesorhizobium sp. M6A.T.Ce.TU.016.01.1.1
GTGTGTGAAGGCAGCCGTCGATACGGTGGCGATGTCATAGCCGCCATTTGCCTCGGTCACACCTTCGAGTTTGACGTCGCCGATGGGAAGCGCTTCCTTCTCCGCCGCCGGTTTGATGGCAACGCCCTGCAGCACCATGCTGGTGTTGTCGCCGGTCACGCCGGTCCAGGTGATGTCGACACCTTGTGCGACAAGCGCGGCCTTCAGCCGGCCGGCCACTGCCGTATCCTGTGCGAGGGCCGCATTCAGCGGCAGCGTGAGCAAGAAGGTCGAAAGGGCCAATTTCCTAAGAGTTGAGCGTTTGATTGTCATCGCAAGGCCCCTGAGAGTGTCCTGAAATTGTTTTTCAATTATTTGCGCCATCACCATTCCGTGACGAACTGGACCGGAAAAAGGCGTGTCCCGGCACATTGGTCAAAAATCGCGATGAAAGGCAAACCCGATCCCACCGTCTTTGCGCAAACCGGTGAATTTGTCATGAAGAGCCGATAGCCGGATATCGTCGCGCTTGGCCATAGAACCCGCATGTAACAGGCTGATGTTGGCCGACATCCCCCGGGGTGCGGTTTCATGTTGCAGAAGGGCCGGTATCTCTGTTGGGCTATTGCCGCGAATCACCCGCTCAGCTAGTC
>NZ_RZTJ01000099.1:0-684 GCF_003997065.1 Mesorhizobium sp. M6A.T.Ce.TU.016.01.1.1
GCACAGGCACCCTGTGATCCCGCTCGCGATCACGCAGTTCCCGGTAGGTCTTCACCTTCAGTGTGCCCCCCGGCAATCTGATTCGCAAAGCCATGATGCTTAGAGCTTACGTGCTTTCTCCAGACGATGGAAGATTCATTTCAAGTTCCTCATCAGTATTCGAGCTCCTGGAGGGGCGATCAGGAATTGTACTGGGCCACCAGATGACGAAATATTTGCCAAACTGCCAGACCGGGACTTCGCCCTTGTACTCTCGCCGCCGCAACTCATAACGTTGCTTGACCTTCAATACACCGCCCGGAAGCCTGATCTTGATCGTCATCGTCCCTCAATACTGATGGCGCACTTCCTGGGTGCCGCGCCCAAAATATCTGTCCGGCCAAGTTAGAAAAATCGCTCACTCTCGGATCGGATCGTTGCAATCCGATTTCGCTGAGTCAATGGAGCCGAGGGCGAACTCCTGTGGCTATCGGCGCCGTGCAGATAAGGCTTGAGAGCGGGCTCAACCTCTGCGCCGCAAGATCCAGTTCACACAGATCACGGCCACGAGGCCACATGCGATGCCGGCGCAATCGGCAAACCAGTCGAACACATCCAGATCGCGCCGTATCAGCGCCGTGCCCTGCAGGACCTCGATCGCCGCTCCAATCATGGCCAGGAAGACGATTAGTCTTGCTTTTCGAT
>NZ_RZTJ01000009.1:0-225195 GCF_003997065.1 Mesorhizobium sp. M6A.T.Ce.TU.016.01.1.1
CTCTTGCCGGAGCGCGCACCGCCGATGACCAGCGTCAGCGTCCCGCCGGAAGCAACGCGATCAGGCAAAGCTGTCGCGCAGGCTCGTCGCCGTGCCGGTCAAGCGGCCACGCACCACGCCGACGACGGCGCCGAGCACCAGCCAGAACACCAGATTGGTCAGCGTCACCGCCACCACGAACTGGTGATGCAGACCTTCCGGGATCGGCGACTCGAAATTGTCGGGCTGCGGCGCGCCGACGATATGCGGCGCCACGATCAATGCCACGGCAAGCAGCGCCAGCGGCAGCGACTTGCGGAAGGCAAGCAGGCCGAGACCGGCCGCTGTCGCCACCACTGTCGCCATCCACCAGATCTGGCGCTGGGCGAGATCGGCGGCCGGCATCGCCGGCAGTTCGGGCGGCAGGCCAAGGTTCGGAGCCAGCGTGAACACGGCAAAGCCAGCGAGCCCCCAGAACAGGCCCTGACGCCAATTGCCGATGCCGCCGGCAAACTCCGAAGCGGCGACCAGGATCAGAGCAAAGCCGATGCCGGTAACGACATTGGCAGCGATATTGAAGACGAAACGCTCGAAGCCATCGGCCGGCGCCCAGCCTTCGTCTTCCGGAGCGGCAGCTTCAGCCGGTGCGGCGCTGCTCATAGCAGTCGTGCTCATTGCGTTTTCGGCAGGTGCTATCGGCGCCGCGGCATGGTCATGCGCGTGGCCGCCGCCGGCCTGCTCGTAGACTTCCGCCTTCAGGATGAGCGGCACGGTGGCATAGGCCTGCATGCAGGCGAGGACGACGCCGGCCACAAGCCCTGCGATCGCCGCGATGAACACGACGTTGCGAAACAATGTCATGATGTCAGCCCCTCGTCAGTGGCAGGGAAACGCCATCGAATGGCGATAGTCGTGAGCGGCATTGTGGACCGCATCGATATGCGAGAAGCCGACAAAGCCCATGACGAAAATGCCGAGAAATGCAGCAAGCGCCAGCTGCAAGAAGCGCGACTGCGAGGAGACGGAAGCGCCGAGCGAGACGGAAGCGGTATTCATGTCTTGTCCTTTCGCCCTCCACCCGAGGGCATAGAAGTCAGTTCTCCTGTCGCCGGCAGGTCTCCTGGCTCGCGGATCAGCGCCCTTCCCCACCTTCCCGAAGAAACTCTTCAGTGGCATATGGAGAGGACTACCGCACACAGTTGCGGGGGCAGCCACGGCATTGGGCAAATTTTGCCCTCACCGCATTCCCTCTTGGTTCCAAAGGAACCGACGACGGCTGCGACTATAGGCAGAATCGTAACGCCCGGCAAACCAAATTCCGCCAGCTACCAGCGCGAATGCGCCGTCTTGGCAGGCCAGCCAGCCGGCGCCGTGATTGACAATTTTCGCGGCCGGGTGTCGGCTGGAGCATCACAGGAAGCCGGTCATGCAACCCAGCCCGAGCGAGCACGATCCCTATAACGGTTTGACGCGACTTGAACCGACGCTGCCGTCGTCGGCGTACTGGGACATCGACGCCCATCAGCGCGATCTCGACGCCATCTGGTATCGAAGCTGGCTGCTCGTCTGCCGCGAGGCCGACCTTGCCCAGCCGCTGGCGTTCAGGACATTCCGTGTCGGCACGCAGGAGATCGTCGTGCTGCGCGACGAGACCGGCGAGCTGCGCGCCTTCCATAACACCTGCCGGCATCGCGGCTCGCAGCTCTGCCAGGCGAGCGAAGGACGGCTGAAGGCGCGGCTCATCACCTGTCCCTATCACGCCTGGTCCTATTCGCTGCGTGGCGATCTCGTGCGCGTGCCGTCGAAATCGCTACCTGAAGGCTTCGACAAGGCCGATCATCCGCTCTATCGGGTCGCACTGTCGGTGTGGCGCGGTTTCGTCTTCGTCAATCTCAGGGAAGACGCCGCCGGTTCGGCCGAAACATCCTTCGATCCCGCATCCGGCAATCTCGCCAACTGGCCGCTGGAGACGCTGGTGTCGGGCCATGTGCTGCGCAAGGTGATGGACTGCAACTGGAAGATTTTCTGGGAGAACTTCAACGAGTGCCTGCATTGCCCGGGCGTTCACAAGGACCTGTCTCGGCTGGTGCCGATCTATGGCCGCGGCCTGATGGGGCGGCACGACGACCCGGAATGGGCCCGTTACGCCGACAATGACGCGCCGGAGTTTTCCGGTGGCCTGCGGGCCGGAGCCGAGACCTGGTCGCGCGACGGGCGCGTCCACGGCCCGGCCTTTCCCGAGCTGACGTCCGCCGAGCGTACCGCCGGGCAGACCTATGCCACCAATTTGCCGTCGATGTTCATCGTCGGCCATGTCGATTATGTCCGCACCGTGCGGCTGGTGCCGCTCGGCCCGGAGCAGACCGAACTGACCGCCGAATGGCTTTTTTCGCCCGAAGCGCTCGCCGATCCAACGGCTGATATCGACAACATCGTCGCCTTCGGCAGGCAGGTGCTGGAGGAAGACGCGGATATCTGCGAGGTCAACCAGAAGGGCCTGCGCTCGATGCGCCACGAGGCCGGCGTGCTGATGCCCGAGGAATATGAATTGCATCGCTTCCACAACTGGGTGCGCGAACGCCACAGCGCTTTCACCGACGCCCTGAACATCTGAGAGGTTTGGCCCGCCTTCTTTTGTCCGGGGCAACCGTGATAGTCGTCTTGCAGTGCTGAATCAGATTGCGAGACCATGAGCATCCTTACGCCAGTCGCCCCCGTTCAGGATCAATCGAAGACGAAGCGCATTATCGCCATCGACGTCGCACGCGGCATCGCCTTGCTTGCCATGGCGAGCTACCATTTCACCTGGGATCTCGAATTCTTCGGCTACACCGATCCCGGCCTGACCGCCTTCGGCTGGTGGAAGTTCTACGCGCGCTGCATCGCTTCGACCTTCCTGTTTCTGGTTGGCGTCAGCCTGTTCCTCGCCCATGGCAAACAGATCCGCTGGAACGGCTTCTGGAAACGCTTCGCCATGGTCGCCGGGGCGGCGCTCGCCATATCGGCCGCCACAAGGTTTGCCACGCCCGACAGCTTCATCTTCTTCGGCATCCTGCACGAGATCGCGCTGGCCAGCCTGCTCGGCCTGGCGTTTCTGCGGCTGCCGGCGCTGCTGACGCTTGTCGTCGCGGCTTTCGTCATCACCGCTCCGCTCTATCTCAGGTCCGGGATCTTCGACCATCCGGCCCTGTGGTGGGTCGGCCTGTCGGCAACCAATCCACGCTCCAACGATTATGTCCCGCTGTTGCCGTGGTTCGGCGCCGTGCTTGCGGGCATCGCGGCGGCAAAGCTCAGCTCCGCCTCCGGCATGCTGACGCGGCTGGCGAGCGTCACGCCTGCCCGCTGGACAAATCCGCTGGTCTTTATCGGCCGGCACAGCCTCGCCTTCTATCTGATCCACCAGCCGGTGCTGATCGGCTCGGTCTGGCTGTTTTCGCAGATCATGCCGGCACCGGTCGAAACCAGGCAGGTGACCTTCCTGAAAGAATGCCAGATGTCGTGCGAGCAATCGCGCGACACGGAGTTCTGCTCCAGCTATTGTGTGTGCATGCTCGATACGCTCGAGGGCGAGGCGACGCTTGATCGGCTCTACAGCAACGACCAGGCTGCAGACTGGAAGGCACATCTCGACGAGCTCGCCGGCGCCTGCACAGCCAAAGCCGACAGCACTTTGATGGAGGGAGGAGCACAATGACCGACCATCAGCCTAAACCGGGGCAGCCTAAACCGGGGTTTATACCGTGGCCGCCACTGATCTATCTCGCAGCCATCGCCGTCAGCATCGCGCTTGGCTTGCTCTATCCGCTTCCATGGATCGGCGGCCTTCTAGGCGACATCCTGTTCGCGGCCGGCTGGGTGGCATTGTTCGGCGTCGTCGCACTCTGGTTCACGGCGATCCGCACCATGATCCGGGCAAAGACGACGCTCCACCCAAACGCCGTGCCGGACCACCTGGTCACATCAGGCCCTTTCGCCGTCAGCCGCAACCCGATTTATCTGGCCAACACGCTGCTGCTGATCGGCGTGGCCCTTGTCTCGGGGATTGTATGGTTCCTGCCGCTGGCGATCATCGCGGCCTTCGCAACGCAGAAGATGGCGATCGAAGGCGAGGAGAAAGTCCTGGCGACGAAATTCGGCAAGAAATACCGGGATTACGCGAAAAAGGTGCGGCGCTGGATTTGAGGCGTGCGGCAAAGGCCACTCAAGTGTTGACGCCGAGCTCCACCAGTCGCTCGACGCAGGATTCCTCAGCCTGGTCGAGCTCGGCCAGGGTCTCTTCGAGGTCCCGGCGCTTCTGGCGCAGATCCTCTCGCTTTTCCTCGATGCGCTTGATCATCAGATTGAGTTGACCGACCTCCCCGGGCGGCTCCTTGTACATCTGGATGATTTCGCGGATTTCGTTGATCGAAAAGCCGAGCCTCTTGCCGCGCATGATCTGGCGGATGAGATGCCGGTCCGACGGGCGAAACAGCCGCGTGCGGCCGCGCCGTACCGGCTGCACCAGCCCCTCGTCCTCATAGAAGCGCAGCGTCCGCGTCGAAACATCGAATTCGCGGGTCAGTTCTGTGATCGAATAATATTCCCGCATCATCACTCCAAATGCCCGGAAAGCGGCGCGATCACCCATCATGCGGCGATGCCCTTCATTCACAAAAGCGGCTCGTCCCGTACCGGAATCGATCGGTTGGCTCTCCGTCAAAACTTCGCACGCAACTTACGTAAAAGTCAATTGAAGTGCCTTATCCGGCTCCGGCGCCCAGATGCAGCCACCAGGTTGCAAGGCTAAGGAAGGCGAGGAAACCGATAACGTCGGTAATCATCGTCGTGAAGATTGATGACGAAATCGCCGGATCGGCGCCGAGCCTGTCGAGGAACAGCGGAATCAGAATGCCGCCGAGTGCCGCGGCCAGCATGTTCACGATCATCGCCGCGGCAATGACGAAACCGAGGTCGGGATTGTGAAACCAGAGGCCGGCGACCAGCCCGAGGATCGCCGCAATGACCATGCCATTCAGCAAGCCGACCACAACCTCGCGGCGAATGACGCGACCGGCATTGTAGATATCGAGGTCACGTGTGGCGAGCGCGCGCACGGTCACTGTCATCGTCTGCGTGCCGGCATTGCCGCCCAGCGAGGCGACAATCGGCATCAGTGCGGCAAGTGCGACCATTTCCTCGATCGTCGCGCCGAACATACTGATCACCGAGGCCGAGATGAAGGCCGTCCCGAGGTTGACCAGCAGCCACGGAACGCGCGAGCGCGAGGTCGAGAAAATGCTGTCCGAGAGTTCTTCGTCGCCGACACCACCCATGCGCAGCAGATCCTCCTCTGCTTCCTGCTGGATGACGTCGACGACATCGTCGATCGTCAGCACGCCGACCAGCCGGTCATTCTCGTCGACGACGGCGGCGGAGAGAAGGTCGTATTGCTCGAATTCGCGCGCCGCCTCTTCCTGATCCATCTTGGCCGGAATGGCGTGCCTGGTCTCATGCATGACCTCTTCGACCTTGACCGAACGCTTGGTGCGCAGGATCTGGTCGAGATCGATGGCGCCGAGCAGCTTGAAGCTCGGATCGATGACGAAGATCTGGCTGAAGCGGTCGGGAAGGTTCTGGTCCTCGCGCATGTAGTCGATGGTCTGGCCGATCGTCCAGAACGGCGGCACCGCGACGAACTCCGTCTGCATGCGGCGGCCGGCGGTCTCTTCGGGATAGGCGAGCGAGCGGCGCAGCCTGATCCGCTCGGTGAACGGCAGTTGCGACAGGATTTCGTCCTGGTCTTCCTTTTCGAGATCCTCGAGGATGTAGACCGCGTCGTCGGAATCGAGGTCCTGCACCCCCTGGGCGATCTGCGCGTTGGGCAGATTGTCGACGATGTCGCGGCGTATCGCCTCGTCGACCTCGGTCAGCGCGGAAAAGTCGAAGTCGGCGCCCAACAATTCGACCAGCGCGCGGCGCTGCTCGGGATGAAGCGCCTCGAGCAGATCGCCGAGTTCCGATTGGTGCAGGTCGTCGACTTCACGCTTCAGCGTCAGCGTGTCGCGATCGGCGATCGCTGCGCCGATCTGGGCAAGGAACGACGACAGAATGGCGCCGTCCTCGCCATAGATGTCGGCGTGGCTGTCTTCAGCGGCCCTGGCGCCGGTCGTCTGTTCGTCCTGGCCTTCCACCAGCGCCTCCCGCCATCAGAATTCCGGAAAAGGTGCCTGTCAGGTCTAGAGCATCGAGCCCAAAAGTGGAAACCGGTTTTGGCAAAATCCGATGCCCAAACACAAAGATAGAGCGGCGGCACGTCTAGACTTGAAAGTCCGCCGCTCTATGACGCAACGCGCGGGAATATCAAACGAAAATGCGCCCTGTCCTGCAGGGAGGCGAAGGCTGATGCGACTTGGATTAGCGGACGGGCGATCGTTTACTCCTGATCGTCCGAAGCAGGAACGGATCGATCATCTGGCATTATCGTTCTCTCGTAGGCGCCAAGATGAAACCACGATTGCGCAACAAAACTTAACATCACTTCACGCATGCGGCCACTTTCATCTGAAATGGTGAGAGCATCGGGGGCTTATCGCCTCGCTATACTGGAGCACGCATGTTCGCCAAAATGGACTCTGGAATATTTGCCGGCCGGGCTTCTCTTGCAGCGATGGCCATCCTGTTTTCAACGCATCCGGGAACAGCACTTGCTGCCGACGCCATTGCCGTGAATTCAGACGATTTCCTCCCGCCGCCCGAACCTTCCCGTTTCGGGCGCATCGAGCAAAAACTGGCCGACTGGCATGTTGTCGTAGGCGGCGGCGCGATCATCGTTCCAAAGTACGAGGGCAGCGACGAGTTCAAGATCATGCCGGTGCCCTTTGTCACGGCGACATTCCGCGACGTGGTAACGATCGATCCGACAGGCGCCGACATTGCAATCTATAAACAAGACCGGTTCGCATTCAGCGCGCGGCTTGGTTATGAAATGGACCGCGATGAAGACGATGCCGACCGTCTGCGCGGGCTGGGAGACATCGGCATGGGCGCCACCGTCGGCGGGAAGGCCGCCGTGAATTTCGGCCCGGCTGAAATCTTTGCGCAAGTGGACAAGACCATCGGCGGCAGCGATGGCCTGGTGGGTGAGGTCGGGATCGAGGTCAGCCAGCCGCTGTCCCAATCATTGATGATTGGCGCCCGCGCTTCCGCCGTCTTCGCCGACGAAAATCATATGCAGGCCTATTTCGGCGTCACGCCGGAACAATCGGCTCGCTCTGGGCTGGCGCGCTATGATGCCGGCGCCGGGTTGAAGCGCGCCGATTTTTCGGTCTCCGCCACATATATGCTCAACCAGAACTGGATGGTGCGCGGCGAAGCGGGAATCGGCGTTCTCGTGGGTGACGCCGCCGACAGTCCGATCGTCGTCGAAAAGATCCAGCCTTCAGGCATGCTTCTCGTCGGATATCGGTTCTAACCGCCCACACAGGTTACCAGTCCAGGCAATGGCAAACGTCGCACGGCACCAGGGCGATTTGAACGCCGAGTCCAAATCGACAAGGCAAGTTTGGCGCATCCTCATTGTCGAAGACGATGTCGAGATCGCGCGCATGCTGGGCGAGACGCTCACTGAAAACAGCATGATCGTGGAAATAGCCGAGAGCGGCGTCCGGATGGACGCCGCGCTTCGCAACCAGAAGTTCGATCTCATCGTGCTCGATGTCATGCTCCCCGGTGAAAACGGCCTCAGCATCTGCCGCCGTCTTCGCGCGCAAACGAACGTTCCGATCCTGATGCTGACCGCGCTTGGCGAAGAAATCGACCGTATCTTCGGACTGGAGATCGGCGCTGACGACTACGTGACGAAACCGTTCAGCGCGCGCGAGCTGACGGCCAGGATACGGGCGTTGCTGCGCCGGACGGCCTACGCTCCCGAAGAGCGGGATTGGTCGAAGGCGCTTCTCTTCAACGGCTGGCGCCTCGACCCTATCCGTCGGCAATTGCATGATCCGAGCAATGCGCGGGTTTCGACTACGACGCATGAATTCGACCTGCTGCTCGCCTTCTGCCGCAACGCCGGCCGGGTTCTGTCGCGCGAGGAGCTTCTCGGCGTCACTCATGCCGGGCTCGCCGGACCGATCGAGCGAAGCGTCGACGTCCATGTCAGCCGCATCCGCCAGAAGATCGAAAAGGACGCGCGCGATCCGGTGCTTCTCAAAACTGTTCGGCTGGGTGGCTACATCTTCACCGCGACGGTGGAGGAAGCATGAGGAATTTCATCCGTCGCAGCCTGCCGCAGTCAGTGCGTGGGCAACTTGCGGCAATCATTCTCGTCGCGGTATTTGTGATCCTGTCCACCGGATCGGTCATCGAAAGCTTTACCAGGAATATCGACCTGCCGGTCATCGACGACAGCGTCGTGCGAGCCAGCGTGATTGCCGGCCTGTTGCGCAAAGCACCAGCGACAGCTCGTAACGAGATCCTCGCAGCGACGGCTCGTGCGGGCCTGGATTTCAAGATAATTTCGAAGGAAAAGACCGACAGTATTCCATATTCTTATCTGCAATGGCGAAACATCGAATGGCTTCTTGGGGTCGAAGACAGGCCGATTGACGGGCGATGGCTGACCATCGACGGTCAATCCGCGTTTGTCATCGGCCTGGATCAGCAGACCATCCTGGCTCATTTCGGAGTGCCCGATACCTTACTGACCTCAGACCTCGTCCATTCCTTATTCTACAAGTTTATGGCTTTCATCGCCTTGCCCACCCTGATCTGGCTGTTTGCGGTGTGGGCCGTGACGGATCCATTGAAACGCATCTCGACGGCTGTCGGTTCGGCCGAGATCGAGAATGGCGACGAGCTTTTCGTCGAACGCGGCTCCATCGAAATGGTCGGCCTGGCGCGCGCGCTGAACAGGATGAGAACACGCATCCGGACCATGATCGAAAACCGCACACGCATGTTGCGCAGCGTCAGCCACGATCTGCGCACGCCTTTGACGCGGCTGCGGCTTCGCGCCGAGCGCATGGACGATGGGCTCATCCGAACCGCGATGCTGTCCGATATCCAGCATATTGAAGATCTGGTAGACGAGACCTTGACCTATCTGCGCAACGACGTCTCGACAGAGAAGCTGCAGCGCGCCGACATTGCCAGCGTGCTGCAAACCGTCTGCGCCGAATTTTCGGACGTCGGGTTTCCGGTCTCATATTCCGGGCCGGACCGGCTTCTGGGCTGGTGCAAACCCAATGCATTGGCGCGGGCGATCACCAATCTCTGCGACAACGGCGTCAGGTTCGCCGGCAACGTCACCGTCGCATTGACGCAGACCGATACAGCGGCGCGCATCGCGGTCGTCGATGATGGGCCGGGCATTCCGACACTCGCGCGCGCCCGCGTCTTCGAACCGTTCTTCAAGGAGGACACGTCGCGCGGTGGTACGTCGAAGCATGGCTTCGGTCTGGGTCTGTCGATCGTTGCGGACATCATCCAGGGGCACGGCGGCAAGATCGAATTGCAGGACAACCAGCCAACCGGGCTCGTCGTTACCGTCGATCTGCCGAATGAACCAAATGTCCAGCCGTCATAAGACGGCCCGCCCCGAGAGGACACGGTGTGTTGGACCAGGGCAGCAAAATTGGGTCTCTCAATGTTTGCCGATGGAGGCCGGAATCCCTATATAGTTGAACCTGCGCTCGCTTCGACCGCGGGCGTGCGGAGATCAATCGTAGAGAAGGATACAGATGCCGAACGACAACTCGGATGCGGCGATACCTAGAATTGCTCTTATTTCAACCCATGGCTACGTTGCAGCCAACCCACCACTGGGCGCGGCCGATACCGGCGGACAGGTGGTCTACGTCCTGGAACTGGCCAAAAAGCTGGCCCAATTGGGCTATGCTGTCGATATTTGGACGCGACGATTTGAAGACCAACCTCCTGTCGATGAAGTGGCCGACGGGGTTCGTGTTCTGCGTGTCGCCTGTGGCGGACCCGATTTCATTCCCAAGGAATATCTCCACCGCCACCTTCTCGAATGGTGTGAAAACGCGCTGCGCCTAATTCGCAGGGAAAACCTCTCCTACGACTTCATCAACAGTCACTACTGGGATGCGGGTGTGGCCGGGCAACGACTGTCGGAAGCGCTCACTGTCTCGCACATCCATACGCCGCATTCTCTCGGCTTATGGAAGCAGCGCCAGATGAAGACGGACTACCCGGACAAGGCCGATACATTCGAGGCTGAATTCAATTTCACCGAGCGCATAAAGCACGAGACGATCATCTATCGAAGCTGCGCCATGGTGATTGCAACAACGCCGCCGCAGGTGGACATGCTGGTCGAAGACTACAGCCTAGAGCGCGACCGCGTGCACATGATCCCACCCGGTTACGACGACAACCGGTTCTTCCCCGTCAGCGAGGCGTCTCGCCGGCTGATCCGCCACCGGCTCGGCTTCGAGGGGCGAACGATCCTGGCGCTCGGCCGGCTCGCCACCAATAAGGGCTACGACCTGCTGATCGATGCGTTTTCCGTGGTGGCGCCGCGTGTGCCGGATGCGGTCCTGAGGCTTGCTGTCGGCGGCGAGAACATGGACGAGCAGGAACAAAAGATCCTGAGCCAGCTCAAGGAACAGGTTGAACAGCTAGGCTTGCAGGGTCGTGTCGTCTTCTCGGGCTATGTTGCCGACGAGGACCTGGCCGACACCTATCGGGCAGCGGACGTGTTCGTCCTGTCGAGCCGCTACGAGCCGTTCGGCATGACCGCGATCGAGGCAATGGCCTGCGGAACGCCCACCGTGGTCACGATCCACGGCGGCCTCTATCGCTCGATCAGCTATGGCCGGCACGCGCTCTTCGGTGATCCGTTCGACAAGGAAGACCTCGGCATCACGATCGTCAAGCCCATGAAACACCCGCGCCTCTACGGCCGGCTGGGCCGCATGGGTGCGCACAAGGCGCGCAGCCTGTTCACCTGGACAGGTATCGCGCAGCAGCTTGTCAGCCTTGTCGAAGGACGTCCGGTGTTGAAGGCGGTCGACGATCATGATTGGGACGAGCCGTGGAACGACGGCGATTGAGACCGATCGCGCTTCTATCGAGTGATCTCGACGGGACCCTGGCAGGCCATGCGCCGGCGACGTCACGCTTTCGTTCCAAATGGGAAGCGCTCGACCCCGAGCGCCGACCGGTTCTCGTCTACAATAGCGGTCGTCTGGCCGACGACATTTTGAATTTCGTCGACGAAGTCGGCCTGCCAGCGCCAGACTACGTGATCGGGGGTGTCGGCACGATGCTCGCCGGTCCGCGGCACAGCTCGCGCCCCGCACACCTTACTGATTTGGAGCACTTTACCCAGAGGCTTTCGGAAGGCTGGTCTCTTGAAAAGGTCGATGCGGTGCTCGGATCGCTCAAAGACACCGTCCGGCAGCCCGACGGTTATCAACACGCCTTCAAATCGAGTTGGTACCTGCACGACGCAAGCCCGGACGCCCTTGCCGATATCGAGCGTGCGCTGGTTGAAGCCGGCCTGTCGGTGACGATGGTCTATTCGAGCGGACGCGATCTCGACGTCCTGCCGCGTTCGGCAGACAAGGGGCAGGCGCTGGCCTGGCTCTGCAATGAACTCGGCATCGGCCTTGATGAGGTGGTCGTCGCCGGCGACACCAACAACGATCGCAGTATGTTCGACCTGCCGGGTGCGCGCGGGATTGTCGTCGCCAATGCCTTACCCGAACTGCTTGACATGGCCCGGAACAACCCGCTGATTTACAGCGCGAAGGGACAGTTTGCCTTTGGTGTCGTCGAAGGCCTCGTTCATTGGTCGGTGTTTGAGGACGCCCAATCCTGAACTGGAAATAGGATCTCCTTGTCAGGGTTTGAGCGCCCATACCGTCGCGTGCAGAACGGCACCCGCTTCGGCGATGAGACGTGCGGATTGTATCGGCTCAAAACCGCTGATCCGTTTCGTGCCAGCCCAACGACCGCGATCGGCGAACACCTCGATCGATCCGTAGTCGAGGAATATCCGCAGCCGTTTTGGACGGGCTCCCTTGGCGATATAGTGAGGAGATTCCGCCGCGTCGTCTCCATGACAGATGGCAAGCCCGTCGTCGTCGACGACAACGTCGAGGCGGACAGTTGGATGCTCGAGCTTCAGGTGGAAAGGGACACCCGGTGTTTCCAACTCGAACAGGATTTCGACGGCGCCATTGATAAAGCTTACCTGCTCTCCGGCTGCAAGGCGTGTTCGGTCCAGAATATGGCTCCGCAGGCTCTCGGCAGCTCCGATGGGCGGGGTATGCAACTCGCCTGCAGACAGGTGGATATTGCGAGGCAGCGTCATGGCGGTGGGGAAATCGATCGCCGGTCCGGTGTCGGCCCAGTTGGCAAGCCAGCCTATACCGACAATGGCATCACCGTCGACGAAGGCCTGGAAGGCGTAGTTATCCGTCCCGAAGTCCAGTTCCTGTTCGAATTCCTTGGCAAAAGTCTGTCCATCGAACCAGCCTACAATGGCCATTGTCAGGTTCTTGCGCCGGGTGGACTGGTCCTCACTGTTCATCAACCCGAGAATTAGAACCCAGCGCGTCGCGGGATCGGTCGCAGGCCCGTCGAGCGGCAGCAGACAGGGACATTCGATCGCCGTCGTCCGATAGTGTTTCTCGACCAGAAGCTTGCCGATATACGTCCAGCCGCTGGCCGCCGTATGGTCATGGGTTTCGTAGAGCAGGACAACGCCGCCTTCGCTGCTCTGGCTGCCCAGCAGCATTTTCCAAAGGCCATCCGGCCCCCTGAACACGTATGGGTCGCGAAAATCCGCTGTCAGTCCCTCGTCAAGCGGGCGGTATGGCAGGATGACGTCCGCATTTCCCGCCATGATGAGGTCGCTGGAAGTGGCAGTGAGTTGGATTTGCTGTTCTGGGATGCGGTCCTGTACCTGCTCGGTAAAAAAGACGCGAATGCCCGGGCCATCGGCAAGCGGGACGGCCGAGCCGGAATACGCACCGCCCCGTCTGTCGGGCCGTGCGGTAAGATCTTCCGATGGGAACAGGAAGATAGGCATGTGGCGCCATCGCAAATAATCCGAAGATACGGCGTGCCCCCAATGCATCGTGTTCCACCGAAGACCATGGGAATAGTGCTGATAAAAGAGATGTGGGCGACCTCCAAACCGGCCAAAGCCGTTGGGATCGTTCATCCAGCCGAACGGCGGACGAAAATGATAGCTGTCAGGAATGTTCGGCGGCGCATTTCCCGGATTGGTGTGGATAACTGTAATACCTGTCTCCAGCACGTCGGCCAACGCGAACCAGTAGGCAACCGACACCGAGGTTTGATCCGTGTCGTAATCCAGTTCGACGCTGCCACCGCCGAAGACGTGAAAAATCCTGAATTCATACTCTTCGGCGTTCGTAACGCTTACCTCGCCGAACTTGCCACGGACATTGGAAAAAGACAGCGAGCCCGGAACATCCGGCTTGGTCGCCTTGAGCCAGATATGGAACGTGGCGTTGACTGGCAGGTCGGCATGCAGGCTTCGCATGGTGTCCCCTCCCGCAATCCTTACCTGGACCTGGCTGTCACTCATGAAGATGGCTCCGTTCCGTGCGGCGTTCCCGGACAGATAGAGTATCAAACCCGGTTTTCGACCTGGAAATGCGTTGCAGAAGGTTAAAGCTGGATTTTCACTTTGGCAAAGCCGTCCCGGATCGACAGCCTTCGACTTCAATCGCCGCAGTTCCCGCTTGCGAACAGAGTTACCTCATGACTTCTTCTGACAAGCTCTTCAGAAAGGAACGACACTATCCGTTCTGTCCCTCCGTAAAGCCGCGGCGGGACCAATTCGTCCAGTGGAGCTACCTGAGCAATTCTCTATGCTCATCCTTGCGGCGGATCTGGGCCTTGCCCCCCTGTCCACACCTTTGCCTGAGTGCGACATTCAGGGTTCGCACTTGTAGTAAATGACCGACATCTCAGGAAATTGAGGGTCGAAGCGTTCGAAGTGGGTCTTGTCGATGACACGGAAGGACGCCGAAAAACTGCTGAAAAGGATTGCGTCCGAGCAACTCAGCCGGACCGAATAGTGGTCACCCTTCCGCAGGATTTTCTCGGCCGTGCAGGTGGAGCTGGGCCCGAGAATCCTGCTTCCGGTAACGATGATCCCGGTTGACTGGGATGAACTCCGATCCTTGTATTCAAGCCCTTTTCCTGCCTTCTTGAAGGTATCGTCACACTCCGTTCCGTTCATCGTCCAAGCGCCTTGCAAGGCTTCCATGGAAGCGGCAGCAACGTGACTGGCTCCCACAGCCAGCAAGACGACAGAAGCGATTGTGCCAAGAAACGGTCTCCTGATCATGATCTCACCAGTCCCAACGCATTAAGTTTTCGAATAGAATTCTCGAAGCCGAGTGATCCCGTATCCAAGCGCGGCATTACCTTCAGGAGGGAAAGATCACTTTCCAGTCCTGCTTCATGTCGACGACGATCCAGCGTTCCTTGACCGCTTCGTCCCAGGCTTTGTCGAGCTTTCCGACTGAAGATTTGCGATCGTACGCATATTCACGATCTGCGTCGGTGTGATGCACGATCCCCATGAACCGCGCGCCGCTTCCAGCCGCGGTCCATTGCAACATCTGCAGATCGCCGTCGGAATTTCCGAATGCAAAAATAGGTCTGCGGCCAATGAATTTGTGGATACCGACAGGTTTGCCGGGCCCGTCATCGACGAAATCGATCTTGGCGTCCTTGACCAAGGACGGCTTGCCGTCGGCACCCATTGCGTATTTGGTCATTCCTGATGAGCCCACGACCCGCTCCGGCGGGATGCCGTAGACGGCTTCCATCCAGGGTCGCATGAAATCGATACCACCGCCCGATACCACGAAGACCTTGAAGTCGTTTTGGCGTAGGAACTCGAGCAATTCCAGCATCGGCTGGAAAACAAGTTCCGTATAGGCGCGATGGTAACGGGGATGGCGCGCCGTGCTGGTCCAGTTCAGGACGGAGCGGTCAAATTCATCCGTTGTCATGCCGGCATGCGTCACCGTCATGATTTCGAATATCCCTTGCTCGCCAGTTCGCGCCAGACCTGCCGCGTCGTTTGACAGCACGGATTTGAAGGGCTCCTGCGTCTGCCATTGTGGATGTGCCGGGGCGAGCAGCTTCACCTGGTCCAATGCGAAGGCGAATTGCGAGTAGATCGGCTGTTCGCACCAGAGCGTTCCATCATTGTCAAAAACCGCAACGCGCTCATCCGCCATGACAAAATCCCGGCCGTTAGGCGCCGTGACCCTCGCAACGAAGTCCATGATCGATGTTTTGGCAGGGCCATCATGCCAAGATGAGAGTGGCGTCGTTTGCGCGCGTGCGGAGAGGATGCTGGATGCTGGCAGGCCTGCAGCCAGCATACCGGCGAGCACTGTGCGTCTGTCCATGACTGGTCTCATTTGTGACCCGATCTACGACCGTCAACGAACAACGACTTCGACGTAAACGCCACCCGATCTCGCGTAATAGATGCCCCCGCAGTTGTAGTAGTAATGGCCATAGTAGAGCCCGTAGACGCAGGCCGGCGGCAGCACGGCGATCTGCCGCGCAATGACGCGTCGCGTTGTTCGGCGGGCCGTACGGCGCGCGACTCCAGCATAGGACAGCGGGGTCAACGGACGACCGATCCTGGCTTCGGCCGTTGAAACCGGATTCAGGACCCCGAGGAACGCAAGTTCAGAAACAGGCACGATTTCAGCGCACAGGAACCCACCAAAAATCGATGCGGTCAGGAGTTTGCCAAACCTGGTCATTGCTCATCTCCTTCAGGGCTCGGAACCTCATCGATATGCGCAATTTCGCTCAGGTCGACTTTCTTGGCGTCTGCCGGCGCCTTGAATGTGAAGTCGTTCGCCGCCACCTCGGAGCCGAGTTTCCAGTCCCTGGTCTGAAGCGTGTATTGCGGCGCCTGCGACAGGTGTTTGCTGGTGATGATATAGCGTCGGGGAACCGGTTGCTCGCCCGCCTGGATCCACATCTGCCAGTCGACGTCCTGCGAGCGGAAGGCAAGATATTCGCACTCGACGCCATCGATATAGGCGCTCGAAATGTGCCGGGCGTCGGTGACACCGTCCATAAGTACATTGAAGACGTTCGACGCCAGAATATCGGCTCCGGGCGGATCAATGCCGGCGCTCGAAAGCTGCTCGCCGAGTGCGTCGAGATTACCCTTGATTTCCACTTGGCTATAGACGTTCGGGTTCTTGCCGAGGATCGACAGAGTCGTGCCGTCGAAGACTGTTTCCACATCTGCAAAGCCGCCAATCCTCGACACGTTGATCTTGTCGGGCCTGGCGACCTCCACCTTGCCCGAGCTGGCGAACTGCAGCTTCTCGAAATCGCGCGTGACGACTTCCACGGAGGAGTCGTAGCTGAATGAGAAGGTCTTCTGCTTGGCCATGTAGTCTGACATGGCTTTGAGTATGTCCTTGGCATCGTCGGCCATGGCGTTGCCGATCGGAAGGACAGTCAAGGCGCCGGCGAGGAGCCAGCCGTAAGGACGGGTAAGGCTCCTGGGAATGAGATATCTTGGCATCGCGAACTCCAACGGTTTGGTGTATCGCGCCGGCAAGGACTTCAACCAATGAAGTCGATGACTGCGGCAGATGCGCTGGTTACGAACTGACGAGCCCTCGGAGCGGCCTAAGCAGAGCCTCGAGCACATCTAAAAATCAGAGTAGGAATTGAACTCGCGGGCACAAGACTCGCTTGCCGAACATACCGATACGAAACGGTAACAGCCGGTCCTTCCAGACGATCTAAACGACAGGGGCTCCGTTGGACGCCTACACTGACGACAGTGGTGCCTGGCAGCGGGCCAGTCGGGCCGTCAAAACGCCAAAGTCGCGACCTGCCGTGCGTCAGAAAGACCCGGCTGTAACAGTAAAGTGCTGGCGTGCTCCTCGCGCTGCGACGATGGTTGTTGAAATGTGCTCCCTGCGCCGGCTTCGCATTATTCAAGCGGTGTGACCGGAGTTGCTGTTGTCAGTTCATCCGGTTGAAACCTGTGGCCATGCCTTCGGAACACAACCATGATCGTCGGGGCTTGCTAAGGCTCATGCTGAAGATGCCGGCCTTGCGCGGCACGCTTCAAATCCTCAGCGCGACGAATTCCGATCTGCTCGGCCTGTGTGGCGCGTACGAGGACGCCAGTACAGCCCTTGAGCGATTGAGAAGGGAAAAAGGAAACCCGAACCGCGTCGCAATTGCTGAATACGAAGACCTTTGCACCGAACTGGAAGACGACATCATCCGCATGTGCCAGTGACATCCAGCCCGGCAGCTTCGCGAATGCGGCATGAATGAATGTGTCGCGGTCGCTGTAACTGTAACGTACTTCGCATCCCGGCATTCCGATTCAATTGTGTTGACGCGCCGAAGGCTTCGGACGCGCAGCAGAGGGTCGTGAGTGGGGACGTTCATGAGACGCGTTGGCGCGACGGCTGCCGCGGCTGTTGCACTATCCATTGTAGGAGGGGTTGAGGCCCAGGAGGCCAAGGACACTTCGGGGACGAATCCCGCGGTGCTGACCAGGACCTTGGCTATCTCGAACGAGTATCGATTCCTGCCGGGGGACGAATACTACAATATTACCAACCTTCGCTACACGGAACCATTCTTCGACGGAAAGGCTTCGATTCGTCTCACCCTGCCGCTTGATGCAACCGACCTGACAGGTGACGACGAATTCGGCGTCGGCGACGTCTCGGCGAAGTTCAGCTGGATCCCATATTTGAGCAGGCGGCAGGCGTTCATCCTCAGCACCGAGATTTATGCGCCCACCGCCTCCGAGGATGTGCTTGGCACCGGTCAGTGGGTCGCTGCACCGGGACTGACCTGGGCTTATTTCGCGAGCCCGGAGATCATCATAGCCCCCGCTTACATCCATAGTTTTTCGTTTACCGGCGACAGCGACCGGGCCGACGTCAATCGCGGCGATTTCGACCTCTACGTCGTCTACAAGCCACACGGCAAACGCTGGTGGCTCACTTCGGACCTGACCGCAAGTTACGATTTCGAAGCCAAACAAGCACCCATGTCATGGGAGGTCGCCCTCGGCTTCAATCTTGGCAAGCTGGCAAGCGGCGGGGCCATTAACGGCTACATCAGACCCGGTATCGGTATCGGGGACGCCCGGCCCTACGACTTCAATATAGAGGTTGGCGTTTCGCTGGTCAGTTTTTAGCGCGACCGCTGAGGACCTAGTGCGAGAGGGACAAGATGACCGTATCCACATCACCTGGCTGGCTGATTGCCGCGGCAGCTGTTCTCACGGCGTTCGCTTCCGTGAGTAAAGCAAATGCTACAGAGGCCGTTGCCGGACGGTATGTACCGGGAGCCTTCGCTGGCCCCGGCGCGGGCATTGTGCCGCCTACGCCGGGCGTCGCCTATTGGGCGGTCTCCAACATCTACTACCATGGCGAAGCAAGCGGCGAGGTTCCGTTCGGCGACGGCTCGGTCGCGGTGGGCCTCACCGGTGATACCTATGCCGCCATTCTGGCAGGGGTTTACGTGCCCGAGTTGCACTTGCCGGGAAACTGGACTTACGCTGTCCAGATCGCCGTCCCCCTGGGCAGGACTGGAGCTGAGGCAACAGTTGGCCCGTTTGGGTCGGATCAGCATGTCACCGGGCTAGGCGACATCGCCTTCGCGCCGCTCGTGTTTGGCTGGCACAACGACGCCATGAACACCTGGCTGTCGGCATCACTGATGATCACCGCACCGACCGGCGAATGGAAGGAGGGCGACCTTGCCTTTATCGGCATGAACTACTGGTCTTTCACCCCGGCGATCGGATTTACCTATCTTATCCCGGAACACGGGCTGGACTTCTCCGCCAAATTTGGCGTGGACATCAATACCAAGAACCAGGACACCGATTACTACAGCGGTGCGATGGCCCACCTCGATCTCTCGGTCACCAAGAACGTAACGGAAAGCCTGTCGGTGGGGGCGATTGCGGGCTTCCTGGAGCAGATCGAAGACGATCGGAGCACGTTCGCCGACACCCACGACGGCTTCAAGGGCCGTTCGATCGCGGTCGGCCCGCTGATCAAATACAAAGCCAAGTTCGGAGAGAAAACAGAGGTCGATTTCACCTTGAGATGGGCTCACGAGCTGGAGGTCGAGAATCGCATGAAAGGCGACGCGGTCTTCTTAGACATCTCCGGGAAGTTCTGAGCGGCGGCTGAGGCGGTGCGCTCTGGTCATGGCACAGCCCGCAGTTTCGCGTTGTCATGGAAACGAGGGCTCTGCCTGACGAACAGGGAAGCCAACAGTTCGGCCCTTCCCGCACGTATCGTTACCGTAACGTACTTCGAAACCGCGCGCTGTGACCCAAGAGTGCTGGTCGACTTCGACACTGCCCCGTTCGCAGGATCCTGCAATGAGCGTTGCACCCATCACCGGCAAATCCGGTCCCGATAGCATCTCTGTCGAGCTGTCGTCGCGCCGCACCGGCATGTCGTTCCAGCGAACGCGCATGAGCGCCGACCGCACGCTGATGTCGGTGATCCGCACCGCGCTGTCGCTGATCAGTTTCGGCTTCACCATCTTCCAGGTGTTCCAGAAACTGCGAGACGTTGGCACCTTGGCCCATGCCGCCGCACCACGCAATTTCGGTGTCACGCTGGTGCTGCTGGGCATTTTGATGCTGGTGATCGGCATCATTTACCACGTGCAGTTCATGATTGGGTTGCGCAGGGAACGCAACGACATGCGCGAGGCCGAGCTGATCCATGGCGACAGTGGCTATCCTGTTTCTTTCACCCTGATCACGGCCGTGGTTCTGCTGATTATCGGTCTAATCGCGATCTTCAGCATGGTCTTCAACGTGGGGCCGTTCACCGATGTCGGGGGTAGCTGAATTGCATTGAAACGAGCAAATCGGTCTTCGATGTGGCCGGGCAGAAACAACAGGAGGCAGGAAAGATGGCGAAATCACCAAGGAACGGCAAGCCGAACATCCTCGTCATATGGGGGGATGACATCGGCATTTCGAACCTGAGCTGTTACAGCCGTGGTTTGATGGGATACCAGACACCCAACATCGATCGCCTAGCCAAGGAAGGCATGCTGTTCACCGACAGCTATGGCGAGCAATCTTGCACCGCGGGAAGATCATCATTCATCACGGGCCAGAGCGTGATGCGCACCGGTCTGTCAAAGGTAGGAATTCCTGGTGCGCCGGTCGGCATGAACGAAAGGATCGTGACGATTCCGGCGCTTTTGAAGAACGAGGGCTACACGACCGGCCAGTTCGGCAAGAACCACCTGGGCGATCTAAATCACATGCTGCCCACCAATCACGGCTTCGACGAGTTCTACGGCAATCTCTACCATCTCAATGCCGAGGAAGAGCCGGAGATGTATGATTACTTCCCCAAGGAAGAGTTTGGCGACTTCATCGAAACCGTCAAACCGCGAGGCGTCATCCATAGCTTCGCGACCGACAACGACGATCCAACGGTTCAACCGCGCTGGGGCAAAGTCGGCAAACAGAAGATAGAGGATACCGGACCACTCAACAAAGAACGCATGCTGACTTGCGATGACGACTTTGCCGACAAGGCGAAGGGATTCATCAAGAAGGCCGTGGGTAACGACAAGCCATTCTTTGTCTGGGTCAATTTCACCCACATGCACCTGTTCACGCACACCAAGAAGGAAAGCTTGGGGCAGGCAGGTCGTTGGCAGTCGCCGTACCATGATACGATGATCGATCACGACAAGAACGTCGGCGAGCTGCTAGACTATCTCGACGAACTCGGCATCGCCGACGACACCTTCGTCATGTACTCGACCGACAACGGCCCGCATCGCAATTCGTGGCCGGACGGCGGCATGACCCCATTCCGCAGCGAGAAGAACACGAACTGGGAAGGTGCGTTTCGCATTCCGTTGCTTGTGCGTTACCCCGGCAAGATCAAGCCAGGTTCCGTCTCGAACGAGATCGTCCAGCATCACGACTGGCTGCCGACCTTCCTGGAAATGGCCGGCAACAAGACCGTCGTCGAAGACCTGAAGAAGGGCGTGGAAGCGATCGGCCGTACCTACAAGAACCACATCGACGGCGTCAGCCTCCTGAGCTACCTGACCGGCGAGACGGACAAATCGCCCCGGAAGATGTTCATGTACATCTCGGACGATGGTGACACGCTCGGCATCCGCTACGACAACTGGAAGATCGTCTTCATGGAGCAGCGTTGCAAAGGCACCATGGCCGTGTGGGGAGAGCCGTTCACGCCGCTGCGCGTTGCCAAGCTGTTCAATCTCCGAACCGATCCCTATGAGTTCGCGGACGTCACCTCCAACTCATACTACGACTGGTTCCTCCATCATGATTTCATCATCTATGGAGCGATCGCTCTGATGATGAAGTTCAACGAGACGTTCGTCGAATTTCCGAAGATCCAGAAGCCGAACACCTTCACGGCGGATCAAGCGGTCGACAAACTGCACGCGACGGTATCGGGCGGCTAGTCGAAACGGCGCGGCGGCGGAAAGTACCGCCGCCTGCTGCCCCCGCGCAGAGACTGACGTCCATCGAAGCGATTGCGGAAACAGGAGGATGTGGTGTCATTCAAACAGTTGCTTGCAAGCGCATTAGTCATCGGATTTCAGAGTCCCTGGTCTGGTCCTCGCACAGCGAAAACGGCTTGGACCCCTGACGAACTTGCCGAGCGCACCATCGAGCGCCGTGCTGTCGAGGCCGGCGCGCAGGCAATGGCCAGAATCACTGTCTAGAATTGGGAGGAAAAGGATGGCCCGTCAGACTGTTGCACTGGCGACAGCCCCGGTGAACTCATCTGAACCGGACGCTGCTGGGCTGAATCCACAGCCTTTGCCGCCATCACCGAACTGGGCTGCCGCAATGCCCTCTGGCCCTGACGCGAGGGTGAAGATCACGGAGCAATACGCGCGAACCGTCGCGCGGGATGCTTTTCTCTGGGCGTGGCCGCTGGTCAATGTCATGAACCGCCGCGCGATAAACGCCAAGGTCCCGCAGCCGGTGATCTCAGGCGGCGCTCCGGCCGCGCCGCTCAACCGGCTATCGATGATTACCGAATACATTGCACCCGACGAGCGTCTGGTGGCCTGCCCGAACCAGGATGTCGTGTACGGGGGCGGACCGCTGGCGCTCGACCTTTCGCCGGTGGTCATACAGGTGCCGGACTTCGACAATCGCTTCTGGGTTTATCAGATCGTCGATTCACGAACCGACAGTTTCGCAAGCCTGGGCAAGATGTACGCGAGTCGGCCCGGCTTCTACTTGTTCGTCGGCCCGGGCTGGCAGGGTGAGATACCCAAGGGCATCGCGAAGGTGTTTCGATCCACCACGACGACCGGCTACGTGATTCCCCGCGTCTTCATGGACGACACTGCCGAGGACCGGGCGGCCATCCAGCCGGTGATCAACCAGATAAATATGTATCCGCTCGGCGAATTCGACGGCAGCATGAAGACCGTCGACTGGAAGAACATTCCCCAGGTCGCAGGGGAGGGTGGCGACAAGGAGACGCCCTGGGTGCCGCCGGCAACCTTCTTCGACACCTTGCCGAGTGCGCTCGCCGATGCTCCTCCGCTTGCCGGCGAGGAATCGCGCTACGCACAGGTCCTCGCGCTGCTTCGGGCCGCAAAGTCCGATGCTGCCCTGCGCAAGGCAATGGATGAGGAAGTGGCCAAGGCCGACGCCGAGCTGATCGCTCCCCTCTTCGAGTTCCGCAACTGGGGGGTTCAGCTTCCGTTCAATTGGTCGACGACATCCAACAACGCCGCCTTCGGCACGGACTATTTCACTCGTACGGCGGTCGCGAAATCCAACATCTTCGTCAATGCGCCGAACGAGACGAAATACTTCTACCAGGACCTCGATGCGGGCGGTGCGCGTCTGAACGGTAGCAAAAGGTATGTTGTAACTTTCCCAAAGGATCAAACACCGCCCGTCAACGGCTTTTGGTCGCTGACGCTCTACAACGCGCACCATTTCTTCGCGCCAAACGTCATCAAACGATATTCGGTCGGCACCAAGAACACGGATCTCAAGCTTGCCGCCGATGGTTCGCTGACGATCTACGTGCAGTCCGATACGTCCACGGACCCGGTGCAACGGACCAACTGGCTGCCGGCGCCCAAGGGCGACTTCTCGCTCTATCTGCGCGCCTATTGGCCGAAGACCCCGATTATCGACGGCTCATGGGCGCCGCCTCCAGTGCAGAAGACTGGCTGATTAAAACGCGGGCCGAATTCGCTGCGCGCTGCAGCGCAACCAACGGAGCGCAATTATGAAAGAAGCAATTTCAGATCAGGCCATCAGCGATGCATACATCTACCTGCTTGGCCGCTTATTGGTTACACGTCAGCAGCAGCTCGATTTCAAGCAAGGATTCAAATGGAACGAGTTGGTCCATCGCAAGCCAGGCGAAGTGGACTGGCCCAATCCCAATCTTGATGTCGCCTACTCCGAGGCATGGGTCGCGGCTGACGAAAACAGTTGCACGATGGTCAGCGTGCCGAAGATCGAGGGCCGCTACTATACGGTCCACTTCTTGAACGGCTGGGGCGAGACGATCGCCAACATCAACGAGCGCCTCTTTCCCAAGCGGCCGTTCGGCGAGTTCGCCATTTGCTTCAGGGGCACCAACGTTGAGGTTCCTGCGGGGGCTACTCGCATCGATCTGCCGGTGAAGTACTCTCGCGTACTTGCGCGGGTCGAGCTCGGCTCCGATCCGGACACCGCCATCGCTCTGCAACACCAATTCAAGTTTCGGGCGACAGGCACTCCAAAACTTCCCGAGATTCCAAAGACCCCTTTATTCGAGCTGGAGGCGGCACTAGGCGTCGAGGCCTTCGAGGCCGCCGACATCGCCCTCGACAGCGAACCAGATCTCAGCGTCGGGCTCGAGGTGTTAGGCCAGAACGCCCGCGCCATCGCCAAGGCAGTCAAGGACCCTGCCGAACGCGTCCGTATCGATCACGTCATCCGCACCCGCGCCCTCGCCGATTTCGGAAAAGCCGGGGCGATAATCGGCCATGGAACTATGGGCAATGGTTGGGCGCGTCCCGGTGTGGTCGGAGAATACGGCCTTGACTATCTGGCGCGGGCCTTGATCAATCATGGCGGCATCTGGGCCAACATCAAACCCGAGGTTCTCTACTATCGCGGAAGCGTGGATCAGGCCGGAGCCGAACTGTCCGGTGACAACGTCTACACATTGACGTTTCCCAAGGACGGGTTGCCCGCGCAGTACGCGACATTCTTCTGGTCAGTCATCGCAGTGGACAGCCAGCGTTTCCGGGTGCTTCCCAACCCGCTCAACAAGTTTCTGATCAACAATCAATCCGGAGTGAAATGCGGCCAGGACGGCTCGCTGACGCTCTATTTCGCCGATCAGAAGCCGGCCGACGCGCCCGACAGCAACTGGCTGCCGACGCCAAAGGGCCAGAAGTATCGTCTGACGTTCAGGTTCTACCGGCCGACCGAGGGCGTCGCGAACGGCACTTACCATCTGCCGCCGGTCATCAAACGATGAGGAGCAGATGGATGCTCCGCGTTCGCCAGCGTGCAATGCCAACTGGAGCGAGTTCGCGCCCTCGATGGCTCGATGCCTGCTGGATAACCTTCCATGATTGCGCCAGTTGAGGGCACGTAAACAAATGGCCGGCGAGCACATCAAGGCGATGAAAGAAGCCATCGATAGCCTCCGCCACGCGGAATGCGATGCGCTTCAAAAGATTACCGCCGAGAACAATCCGAACACGCGTGCGCAGTTCCGAGAGATTCACGACACGCTGAAGACAATGCGAACCGCACTCAAAGCAGAGACCAGCCTGATAGCGCGGCTGTTAAAACTGATTGCCTTTTTCCGGGGTGAAAGCCGCGTTCATCGTAGCCGGCGGCGCCAACCGGATCGGATGGAGTCTTGCCCTGTCCGGGCTTTGTTACTGTTACGTACTGTGCATTCTGACCTTCCGGTTCATTGTGCGGAAAGCCGGTCCAAGCTTGGGTAGACCATGACACTTGCACAAGTCATCCCGATGGCCATCAATCTCTCGATGGGACTGATGGTGCTGGCTCTCGGGCTGCACGCAACGTGGAGCGATGCCACGTCGCTTGTCAGAAACCCCGGCTTGCTCATCCGCTCCTTCGTCTCGATGAACGTGCTGATGACCATTGTCGCAGTGATCATGGCGCTCGTCTTCAACCTGCATCCTGCCGTGAAGTTGGCGCTGGTCGCGCTGGCACTGTCGCCCGTTCCGCCGATCCTTCCGGGAAAGCAGACAAAGGCGGGGGGCACGACATCCTACACAGCTTCGCTACTCGCCAGCATGGCGGTGCTGTCAATCGTCATCGTGCCGCTCGGCATGGCGCTGATCTCGCAGGCTTTCGATTTGGGCGTCAGTGTTCCGTCGGGCAAGATAGCTTCGATCGTTTTTATCGGCATCATCGTGCCGCTGGGAATCGGTCTTCTCATTCGACAGTTTGCGCCAATTCTGGCCGCGAAAATTGACCGGCCACTGTCGCTGTTCGCCACGGTTCTTCTGATTGTTGCCTTCATACCAGTGCTGATCAAGATCTGGCCCCAGCTGATGGCGATGGTCGGCAACGGGACGCTGGTGGCTCTGGTGGTGTTCGCGCTGATCGGTGTCGCCGTCGGCCATTGGCTGGGCGGACCCGTTTCAGATGACCGCACCGTGCTGGCGCTCGCAACCAGTGCACGCCATCCGGGCGTGGCAATGGCAATCGCCGCCGCAGCTTTCCCGGAAGAACGGGCGGTCATCGCGGTCGTCCTTTGGCACCTCATCGTCAGCGCCATCGTCTGCATCCCTTACGTGAAACGACGGACGAATCTACACAAAGCCAGCCAAGCGGAGGCTCCATAATGTCCACACCATTGCCATCGTGGAACGAAGGGCCTGCGAAACGAGCCATCCTCGATTTCGTGGAACGTGTGACACAGGAAGGGGGCATGGACTTCGTGCCGCTCGCCTCGCGCATTGCCACCTTCGACAATGACGGTACGCTGTGGTGCGAGCAGCCGATGCAGGTGCAACTCTTCTTCGCCTTCGACCGACTGGCCGAACTCGCGAAACAGGATCCATCCCTGAAGGAACGCCAACCCTTCAAAGCCTTCTTGGATCGCGACATGAAGGCCATCGCGAAACTCGGCAAGGAAGGCGCCTTCGCGTTCGGCATGGCCACTCATGCCGGCATTACGGCGGACGAGTTCGACGCCGTCGCGCAAGCATGGTTCGCGAAAGCAAGGCATCCGACGCTCGACCGGCTGTTCAAGGACAATGTCTACCAGCCGCAGGTCGAGTTGCTCGATTATCTGCGTGCGAACGGGTTCCGGACCTTCATCGTTTCAGGGGGCGGCATCGATCTGATCCGTGCCTTTGCCGAGGAGAAATACGGCATCGCGCGCGACCAGGTCATCGGCTCAAGCGTGAAATCACGTTTCGAAATGAGGAACGAGCGCGCCGAGATCGTCAAGCTTGCCGAGCTCGATAGCTTCGACGACCGGGAGGTCAAGCCCGCCAACATCTATCTCCACATCGGGCGGCGGCCGATACTCGCATTCGGCAATTCCGACGGCGACCTCGCGATGATGCGCTATGCCCGCACCGGTCCTGGCCCGAGCCTGGCACTCCTTCTGCATCACGACGATGGCGAACGGGAGTTTGCCTATGATCGCGAGTTCCGGCTTAGTCCGCTCGCCGAGGCGCTCGATAAAGCGGAGGAATATGGCATTACCGTCGTCAGCATGAAGAACGATTGGAGAGCGATTTTTGACGCCAAAAGCTGAGATTATCGTGCGGAAATCCCGGAGAGCAGGATGAACCACCATTCCGACGCCTGGGCGGCCGATATCGACCGCGAGCAGGAGACTATCGGCGACGATGCCCCCTACCCCGGCATGGTGTGGATTCCAGGCGGGTCGTTCCTGATGGGCTCCGACAAATCCTATCCGGAGGAAGCACCTATCCACCGTGTCAGTGTGGATGGCTTCTGGATTGACCGATTTACCGTGACCAATGCCGATTTCGAAAGCTTCGTCGCCTCGACCGGCTACGTGACGCTGGCTGAAAAGCCGGCCGACCCCGACAACTATCCCGGCGCCCTGCCGGACATGCTCTCGCCATCCTCGACCATGTTCAAGAAGCCGACCGGCCCAGTCGACATGCGCAACCACTACAACTGGTGGGTCTATGTGCGCGGCGCCAATTGGCGCCATCCGAGGGGCCCCGCCAGTTCGATCAGGAAGCTGGCGGATCACCCGGTGGTCCATGTTGCCTACGAGGATGTCGAGGCCTATGCAAGCTGGGCTGGCAAGGAGTTGCCGACGGAAGCCGAATGGGAGTTTGCGGCGCGCGGCGGGCTCGACGGCGCCGAATACGTCTGGGGCGACGAACTCACGCCCGATGGCCGGTATATGGCCAACACCTGGCAGGGCGAATTTCCTCACCGCAACACGCTGGACGATGGATATGAGTATACAGCGCCTGTGGGATCGTTTCCGGCCAACGGCTACGGCCTCTTCGATATGGCTGGAAACGTTTGGCAGTGGACAACCGACTGGTACCAGGAACACAGCCGGATCGACAGCCCCTGTTGTACGGCGGAAAATCCGCGCGGCGCCGCGCGAGATGCCAGTTTCGATCCACGCCAGCCCGATGTGAAAATCCCGCGCAAGGTGACCAAGGGCGGCTCGCATCTGTGCGCGCCAAATTATTGCCGGCGCTATCGTCCCGCGGCACGCATGGCGCAGCCGATAGATACGTCGATTTCCCATCTCGGCTTCCGGTGCATTGTCCGTCCGGAGGGAGGCCGTCTATGATCCTCTCCGAATGGCTGAGCCGGCTGACGGAGGTCAGCGCGCCAATCATCGACCTTCTGGCTCTGGTCATGATCCTGGCCGGCACACTCGAGGCATTCGTAAACGGCATCAGGGTGATGCTCAGCCATCCGGAAGGTCACTACGCCATCCGCTCGGTCTGGATGCGCCATGCAAGATGGCTGATCGCCGGCCTGACATTCCAGCTCGCCGCCGATATCATCGAGACCTCGGTTGCGCCGAGCTGGGACGACGTCGGCCGCCTCGCGGCAATCGCCTTGATCCGTACATTCCTCAACTATTTCCTGGAACGTGATGCGCGGGAAGCCCGCGAACTCCAGCACGAAGGCCAAACCGCAAAGGTCCCGACGACACTCTAAACTATCCTACTGGAGCCGAAGGCCGACGAGCTGCAACCCCTGTGCAAGTTCCGCTCTCATTTGTGGATCGAGACGGCGGCTGGACATGTCGGATTGGAAATTTCGCTCGAAGTCGGGGCGTGTTCGCCGGATATGCGAGACCATAGCGGATGCTTCTTCTTCTCGCCCGAGGCGCCACAGCGTTGCCGCCAGCAACAGGTCAGCGAGATAACATTCTCTGTGGGTCGCCTGTCGGAGACGCAGCAGCACTTCACCGAACTGCTTTTGCCGATAAGCATCCAAGGCGAGCGTCAATTCTGCGTCCGCCAGCGGCGTGCCGTCGAATTCCTCGGCCTTTCTTGCGAGCCTCAGCCCCTCGCTCCGCTCTCCAGTAGAGTAAAGGATCCTGGCGAACTTCGCAGCTACCTTCGTGTCGTAAGGATTGAGGGCCATGGCTCTGCGGCCAGCCGATATCGCCGCTTCCATATGACCTATCCGGAATTCGGCGATCATCTTGGCCCCAAAGCTGCGAGAAGATCGGGGAGCCAGCGCCACCGCGCGATCGGCATGTTCGTGGGCGGCTACAGTTAAACCGGTCGGCGCACCCAGCGGATCGATCGACAGCAGTATGGGGACCAGCATCGCATGGGCATCGGCATCGTACGGGCGCTGCTCCAGTGTACGTTCAAGGCATTGCCTTGCTTGCTGCAAGGCCTGCACCGTCTGCATGCTTAGGGCAAGATTTGCCCGCAGCACGCAACCGTTGCCGAGAGTGGGATTTTCCAGATCCTGGGCACCCTCGACGGTATTGATCACCCCATTCGAGGAGGCGATGCGGGCAGCCAACCGTGAAACCAGCAGTTCGGCTGGATCGATCGATGACACGGTATCGCTGCCGATGTGCTCATCGTCGGAGTGGAGAGCTTCACCCGTCTGCTGGTCGACGACTTGCCACCAGACCGACTTCTCGGTCTTGTCGGACCTGTATTTCAGAATCAATCGGTACTGGCTCTGGTCCGGGGCGACGGAGGCATCTTCGGTTGTGCTCGATGTATAGATGTCCGGTGTTGAAAGGCGCAGCGAGCTAAAGCTCGAAAGCGCGGTCATGAGCGAATCGCGAAGGGCAACGGCCTCGCTGTCGTTGGAACCGTCGAGTGCGAGGTCTATGGAAAGAGATGGCCTTTCAGAAATGGTCGTGCTGTTCAGCCCGCTCAGCAGGTGGAACCCCGCGAACGTCGCCACGCCAAGCAAGGCTGCCCCGGCGAGGCCGATCTTTTTCAAGGCAACGATGGTTTTTAGGCCGAGCGTTGGGCGCCGATTTGATGCCGCCACCGTGGCCAGCCTGGGATGAAGCTGCATACCACTTGGGTGGTCACCCCAATTGGTCGCTTCCTGAACGTGCCGGGAAAACACCGGCACGTACCTGCCCTTCGGAAGCTCGATGCTTACTTCTCGATTCGGCCCATACAGTTCATAGTAGCGGGCAAGGGCTGATCTAAGCCGGGTTGCTTCAATACGAACGATCGGATCGGTCGACGCGTCAAACGAAGGCGGACGACCGAACACGTCAACGGCGATGGAGTATGCTTTGAGTGCGCTCTCGCGCCCGGCAAAAAGCTCTTCGGAAACGAAGCGCAAGAACTTCTTATTGCGCTCGGAACATTGAAACTGCGGGTCCGAAAGAACCGCCTCAAGTTCTTCCCGAGCCCGTGCATAAGAAACCGCTAAATATTGGTCCGATTTAACGTCGGTTGAGTGGGTGGTCTCCACGACGCCCTCCTCGCTCATGGGCCGGGCTCGTCCTCTGCAACCCGGCGAAGCAGGTTAAACCGCCGGTAGTTCTGTCGCTATGCACTTTGTGCCAGATGATCTCCAAACGGATGGCGACAACAACCTGCGCCGCGGAAATACAACCTGAGGTATTTAGGACGCCAAGTTTAACCATCAGTACACTTATCAATAGGCAATTGATGCCGCGAAATGCTATAGAATAACTGGGGGGACGGTCTGGCGGGCCATTCCTATGTCCAACGGTCGGAGTGACGCTTCATCGGAGAGGCGGAGTTCAGGTCCTGCCGTGGGCAGTGGCCAGTCTCTACCTGCCGGGCCGGCCAGTTCAGCCGATCCAATCGCGCTCAACGTCCACAGCTTCAGGCTTCGCACCACGGAAGATCTTCGAGAGGCGGTGCGTGGCGCGGATCTGAAGATCGTGCAACTGGCGCCAGGCACATTCGACGGTCGGCTGATGCACGCTCAAATCGGTGATCTCTCGCTGAGCACTGGCGACTTTGGTCCCGATATCCGGGCACGTGGCGTGATGAACCCATGCTTGGTGACGGTCGGCATGATGCTGGAGAGCAGCGGCGCGGTCTCTCAATGGGACTACGACATCATTCCGGGCGACATTGTTGTGTTTCCGAAATCGGTCGAACAGGAGGGGCATTTTACAGGCCGCTCCCGCTACGCCACCATCACGCTCAGCGAAGAGGCATTTGCCACCTTTGCTACAGGCGAGCCGGTGCTTCAGGATCCAAAGTTCTGGACCAACATATACAGGTTCCGCCCCCCGCCATCTGTGCGGGCATCTGCTTGCCGCGACATCGCTGAAAAGATTTCGCAACTGCGAGACAATGTGATTCCTGGCAGCGAGGCAGGGATTCGCTATTTCCAACGATCGCTGGTCGAAGCTTTCATTGCCGGCATTGCAGATGAAATGTCGAACGAGCAGGAAGAACGGTATTCCGGTGGCTCAAAACTGGTGCGTGACGTCGAAGATTACGTCGACAGCGTCGAAGCCGATCGGCCGGTACACATCTCGGAACTGTGCCTGGCGCTCATGGTGTCACGACGCACCCTCCACCGCGCCTTCCAGCATACGCTTGGGATAGGCCCCTTGGCCTACCTGCGGCTGCGGCGCCTGTCTGCGGTCCACCGTGCACTGACTATGGCAGAGCCAGCGTATGCTGGTGTGACGCGAGCGGCGCTCGACTTTGGGTTTACCGATCTGGGGAGGTTCGCGGCCTTTTATAAAAGACTTTTTGGCGAATTCCCGTCACAGACACTTAGATCAACTTCCCGCTCGATCGCCGACCATGCTGACGATGGACACTCCGCAGCCATAGGGACACAGTCGGCGGGTCTTGGGCAAGCCTCATGAACTGATCCCCTACTCAACATCATTATCCGCGTCCTCCGACTGACAACCTCCGAACCCGCAATCCAGTGGGAAGAGCCTGTCACTGCTGGGAGGAAATACAACAAAGAGTTCCTATCCTTCCGGCGAGGCCATTTGCTCCAAGTCGGCTTGCGGCCGTGGCGAATGAGCCCCGCCAGATATGCATCGCTTCACCAAGTATAGAAGCATCATTGGCGAGAATGGGCGGCCGCTCACCAAAGAATCGTTCGGAAACATGTTCCGGGCAGCCTGCAATGAAGCCGGCGTGAAGAAATCAGCGCATGGAGTTCGCAAGATCGGCGCCGTCAGAGCGGCCGAAGCCGGCGTAACGATGCGCGAACTCGAAGCCCTATTCGTATGGACGGGCGGAACGATGGCCTCGCTCTACACCAAGACGGCCGACCGGAAGCGACTTGCAATGCAGGCATCGGAAAAGATCGGCAACGCCCAACGCCCGCACCCTGCCGAGGTGGTGCGGGGAAAGTCTGAGAAATCGCAATGATTTCAATGGCTAAAAAACTGAATGGTGCGGTCGAGAAGACTCGAACTTCCACGGGTTGCCCCACAGCGACCTCAACGCTGCGCGTCTACCAATTCCGCCACGACCGCACGTGGTAGGAGCCGAAACGAACCGGCTCGCGGCGTGTAGCAAATCGTTTCCGGCGAAACAAGGGCGCGTCGCGCAATAATTGCCCGGGCTTCGGCATAACCCTTCAAAGAGCTGGAACGCGCCCGGAACTGGACGTTTCGCCCGATTGCCGCCATATGTGAGGCCAATGCATGTCGCCCAAAAGTGCGCATCGGTTTTGGGACAACGATATGCATAAAACAAAAATCTAAAGCGTGCCCACGGTTCCCTTCAAACGCGGCGCGCTTTAGACGAGACACGCCATGACAGAACGCAGCCAGATCGCCACGTCGTTCCTGCCCCTGCCCGGTTCGGCGCCGGTCGAATGGCGGATCGAACCCGGCCTCACCGCCTATCCGGATGCGCTTGCCGTGATGGAGGCGCGCGCCGAAGCGATCCGAAGCGGCGCCGCCGGCGAGATGGTCTGGCTGGTCGAGCATCCGCCGCTCTACACCGCCGGCACCAGCGCCCGCATCGAGGACCTGATCGAGCCGGACCGTTTCCCGGTGTTCGCGGCCGGGCGCGGCGGCGAATACACCTATCATGGGCCAGGCCAGCGGGTCGCTTATGTGATGCTCGACCTGAAGCGTCGGCGCGAGGATGTCCGCGCCTTCGTCGCGGCACTTGAACAATGGATCATCGGCACGCTCGCCGCCTTCAACGTGCGCGGCGAACGACGCGAGGACCGCGTCGGCGTCTGGGTGGTGCGACCGGATCGCCCCGCCCTGGCAGACGGATCGCCGGCCGAGGACAAGATCGCTGCCATCGGCATCAGGCTGAGGCGCTGGGTGAGCTTTCACGGCATCGCCATCAATGTCGAGCCGGATCTCGCCCACTTCAGCGGCATCGTGCCGTGCGGCGTGCAGGACCACGGCGTTACCAGCCTTGTCGATCTCGGTCTTCCCCTGGGGATGGCCGACCTCGATCTCGCGCTGAAATCCGCATTCGAGGATGTCTTCGGACCGGCGGCGCCTTTGATTGTCGAAACCGCCCGCAAGGCTGGCTGACAGCGCTGAACCACCGAACTCCGACGCTGCCCCTCCCCCCGTGAAGAACGGGGCACGCTGCCTCACATCGCTCCGATCCAGATTGCCATGGAAACGAGAAACGTGCTCATGCACACCAGTGACACGACATCCTGAACAAGACCGGTCATAACGCTCTCCTGTTTTCAGTATGTTCGTATTTTGTTCTAATTTTGTTCGAATGTCAACGACCGCAATCCGAGCGTGTCGCGAAAGTCCGGGCGCTCAGTTCGGCAGGGTTAAGAAAAGGTTGCGAGCCGGATTTCCGCCGTTTTCGGCGCTGGTTGCGTGTGGCGAAAATGCAGCCGGACAGCATGCTGATAGTCAGTCGCCAAGTGTGGAGATTCAGGTCAGGCCGGCATCACCTGAATATCGATACACCTAAAGCGGAACAACCTTGCCGTCGGCCAGCGTGACACGACGGTCCATGCGCGAGGCAAGCTCGTGATTGTGGGTGGCGATCAGCGCCGCCAGGCCCGATTGCCGGACCAGCGCGCTCAGCGCCTCGAACACATAAGAGGCGGTGACCGGGTCTAGGTTGCCGGTCGGCTCGTCTGCCAGCAGCACCAGCGGCGCATTGGCGACGGCGCGCGCGATGGCGACGCGCTGCTGCTCGCCGCCGGACAATTCCGAGGGGCGATGCTGCGCGCGCTTGCCGATCTGCATGTAGTCGAGCAGTTGCGCCGAACGCTCGGCAGCCTCCTTGCGCGTCAGCCCTTTTATCAGCTGCGGCATCATGATGTTTTCCAGCGCCGTGAACTCCGGCAGCAGGTGATGGAACTGATAGACGAAGCCGACATCGTTGCGGCGGATCGCCGTGCGCTCGTCGTCGGAAAGCCGCCCGCAGGCGCGGCCGGCCAGAATGACATCGCCGGCGTCTGGCCGCTCCAGCAGTCCGGCGGTGTGCAGCAGCGTCGATTTGCCGGTGCCCGAAGGCGCCACCAGCGCCACGATCTCGCCGCGCTTCAGCGAAAAATCGGCGCCATTGAGGATCGTCAGCTTGCGCGGGCCCTGGACATAGTGCCGCTCGACGCTCTTCAGCTCGATAATGGCCTCGGCCATCATTCGTACCTCAGCGCTTCGACCGGATCGAGCCTGGCCGCGCGCCATGCCGGAAACAGCGTCGCCAGGAACGACAGCACCAGCGCCATGAGCACCACCGAGATCGTCTCGCTGGCGTCCATGCGGGCAGGCAGCTGGCTCAGGAAATAGAGCTCGGGATTGAACAGCCTCTCGCCGGCCAGCCAGGAGAAGAACTGGCGGATTCGCTCGACGTTCAGGCAGATTACAACGCCGAGCAGCACGCCGGCGATGGTGCCCACCACGCCGATCGCCGCGCCCGTCATCAGGAAGATGCGCAGGATCGCGCCGCGCGTGGCCCCCATGGTGCGCAGGATGGCGATGTCGTGGCCCTTGTCCTTCACCAGCATGATCAGGCCCGAAATGATGTTGAGCGCCGCCACCAGCACGATCAGCGTCAGGATCATGAACATGACGTTGCGCTCCACCTGCAGCGCATCGAAGAATGTCCTGTTGCGTTCTCGCCAGTCGACCATGGTGATCGGCCGCTGCGACGCCTCCTCGATCTTCGGCTTCAGCGCGTCGACATTGTCGGGATTGTCGACATAGAGCTCGATGGTCTGCGCCCGGCCATCCATGTTGAAATAAAGCTGCGCTTCCGAAAACGGCATGTAGACGATGGAGCTGTCATATTCCGACATGCCGACCTCGAAGATCGCCGTGACCGGGTAGCCCTTCATGCGCGGTGTCGTGCCGAGCGGCGTCACGTCGCCGTCGGGCGCGATCAGCGTGATGGTGTCGCCGAGCACAAGACCGAGATTCTCGGCCATGCGGCTGCCGATGGCGACGCTCTCGCTTGTGTCGAAGCCAGCGATCGAGCCCTGCTTGATATTGTTGGCGACGATCGAAATCTTGCCCAGATCCTCGCCGCGGATGCCACGCACCAGCGCTCCTGACCCGCCGCCGACATTGCCTTGCGCCAGCACCTGCCCGTCGATCAGCGGAATAGCGTATTTGACGCCGGGCACGCCATTGATGCGGCCGGCAACCTGCGCATAGTCCTCCAGCGGCATGTCAAGCGGCTGCACGATCAGATGGCCATTGACGCCGAGGATGCGCGTCAACAGTTCGGCGCGAAACCCGTTCATGACGGCCATCACGACGATAAGCGTGGCGACGCCCAGCATGATGCCGAGGAAGGAGATCGAGGCAATGACGGAGATCACCGTCTCCTTGCGGCGCGAACGCAGATAGCGCCACGCGACCATGCGTTCGAAGACGGAAAAGGGTCCGGCGGCCAGGGGTTTCGCTACTGCGGCTTCGCTCATGCGGCAGAACCGAAACGCTTCTTCACGTCTGCGATCGGCAGCGTCTCACGCTCGCCGGTCCTGCGGTTCTTGATCTCGATCTCGCCGGCCGCCACGCCGCGCGGCCCGACGATCACCTGCCACGGCAGACCGATCAGGTCGGCGGTGGCGAATTTGCCGCCCGGCCGCTGGTCGGTGTCGTCGTAGAGCACGTCCTTGCCGGCGGCGACAAACGCCGCATGGAGCTCATCGCAGACGCGGTCGCACTCGGCGTCACCGGCTTTCATATTGATCAGACCGATGTCGAAAGGCGCCACCGCCTCCGGCCAGATGATGCCGTTGTCGTCATGGCTGGCCTCGATGATCGCCGCGACCAGCCGGGTCGGGCCGATGCCGTAGGAACCCCCGGAGGCAAAATGATCCTTGCCGTCGGGCCCGGTCACCTTGGCGCCCATCGGCTTCGAATATTTGTCGCCGAAATGGAAGATGTGGCCGACCTCGATGCCGCGCGCCGAGACACGGTCGCTCGTCGCAACCTTCTCCCACGCCGCCTCGTCGTGCATCTCGTCGGTCGCGGCATAGGGCGTCGTCCATGTCTTGACGATATCGCCGATCGCGTCGTCGTTGGAGAAGTCGGTGTCCGCGCCCGGCACCGCCAGAGCGAGATAATCGCGATGGCAATAGACCTGGCTCTCGCCGGTGTCGGCCAGGATGATGAATTCGTGGCTGAGGTCGCCGCCGATCGGCCCGGTGTCGGCACGCATCGGGATCGCCTGCAATCCCATGCGCGTGAACGTCCTGAGATAGGACACGAACATCCTGTTATAGGCCGCCCTGGCGCTTTCGAAGTCGAGATCGAAGGAATAGGCGTCCTTCATCAGGAACTCTCTGCTGCGCATGACGCCGAAGCGCGGCCGCACCTCGTCGCGGAACTTCCACTGGATGTGATAGAGATTGAGCGGCAGATCCTTGTACGACTTCACATAGGCGCGGAAAATCTCGGTGACCATCTCCTCGTTGGTCGGCCCATAGAGCATGTCCCGATCTTGCCGGTCCTTGATGCGCAGCATCTCCTTGCCATAATCGTCATAGCGGCCGCTTTCGCGCCACAGCTCGGCGGACTGGATGGTCGGCATCAGGATCTCGAGCGCGCCGGCGCGGTTCTGCTCCTCGCGAATGATCCGGCAGACCTTGTCCAGCACCCTTTTGCCGAGCGGCAGCCAGGAAAAACTGCCTTGCCCCTGCTGGCGGATCATGCCGGCGCGTAGCATCAGCCGGTGCGAGACGATTTCGGCCTCGCGCGGGTTTTCTTTGAGGATAGGCAGGAAATAGCGCGACAAACGCATGGACTGGTCCGTGAGAGAGAGTTACCGCACCGGAATCGGCGCAGCGCTGGGCTTGCTTGCCCCGGCTTCATAGCCATTTCATGACGGAATGGAAACCCGCCCCCCAAGCGCCGCAAAGGGTGCCGCAGTGCCGCATCCGCCTTGCTGGTCGTTTCGCAAGCAACGCTTGCCACACTATTGTGCAGTGCAGCACGAGATTGCCTATTTCCAGGCAAAATTCTGCGTGACATTTTCACCCGCCTTGGTCTAATGTGCCCCGATAACCGAGAGGGCGGAAAGAAATCTGCCCTCCTACGCGGTCAAAGTCTTGGGAGGATGCGATCTAGGCGCGGTTACTCGCTGCCGCCGGACACCGGAAACAGATCGGACGCGTTTAAATTGCAAGGCCTTGTGCCTTGCATTTTTTTTGTGCAATCATTTGGTTAGCACGACGTACTGCCAAATCGCTTTATCCAGACGTGTCGCCCGAAGGTGCGCGGCCGCTAAAGCAAGAAATTGACGCGCGTAAATACTAATCCCTTGGAGCGCGTGGCGCTCTCGCGGCAGCGTGACAAATCCGGAAGCCGGCTTTGTTTTGCCCCCATCGGCACTCGCGTTCAGGGCGACGAATAGTGCGTCGCCGGTTATGCTAACTCTTGGGGCTCTGGCTAAAATCCGGCACGATGTGCGGGATATCGTCGATGCCGAGGCCGAGCCCCCTCGTGATGCCATAGAAGATGCCAAGAAGAACCATCGTGACGATCGTCGTCCGCAGCACGGCGCGCAGCATATGCGGTCCGCGCGGCGCGCTGTGTACAGTGCCCAGCGTCACGTCCTGATCCTCGTCCTGCGTCCTCATGCTGAACGGCAGGACGGCGAACAGCACCACCCACCATGTGATGAAGAACAGGGCGATAAACGAAACCCAGCTCATGCTTGCTCCAGTTCGACCAGCGTGCCGAAGAAATCCTTGGGATGCAGGAACAGCACCGGCTTGCCATGCGCGCCGGTCTTCGGGTTGCCGTCGCCCAGGACGCGGGCGCCGCTGGCCTTGAGGTGATCACGCGCGGCAAGAATGTCGTCGACCTCATAACAGACATGATGCATGCCGCCCGAGGGGTTCTTCTCGAGGAATGCCGCGATCGGCGAACCCTCGCCGAGCGGCTCCAGCAATTCGATCTTGGTGTTGCCGACATCGACGAACACCACCGTCACGCCATGTTCCGGCAGCGCCTGCGGTGCGGTCACCCGAGCGCCGAGCGTGTCGCGATAGGCCGCTGTCGCCGCGGCAAGATCCGGCACGGCAAGCGCGACATGGTTCAGGCGTCCGAGCATAGGGTGCTCCGAAAGTTAGGGGAGTAGGGGAATAAGGCAGTAGGGGAGTAGGGAAAAAGACATTGAGGCGTGCGAGCTTTTTTGCTCTTCCCTACTCCCGTACTGCCCCACTCCCCTACTCCCCTACTCCCTTGTTCGTCACCGCGTGACGAACACTGTCACCAGCGGCTTCTTGCCCCAGGCTTCGTTGGCGGCGCCGCGGACGGCGCGGCGCACCGCCTCCTGCACGAGGTCGAGGTCTTTTCGGCGCTGACGGGGGATGGAGTCCACGGCGCCGATTGCCGCATCGATCATCAGGTCTTCCAGGCTCTCGCCGCGCGCATCGGCCTCGGCGACGCCGATGGCGACCAGATCGGGATCGCCGGCGAGCTCATATTTGTCGTCGAGCACGACATTGACCGCGACATGGCCGGCAAAGGACAGCTTGCGCCGGTCGCGGATGCCCATTGCCTGGTCGGTGCCGATCAGCCTGCCGTCCTTGTAGATGCGGCCGAACGGCACCTGGTCGATGATCGTGGCAGCACCCGGATAGAGCCGCAGCATGTCGCCGTCGCGCACCTGCGCCACCTGGCTGATGCCGGACACCGACATCAGCGACCCCTGCGCCACCAGATGCGCCGCCTCGCCATGCACGGGGACGCCGATCTGCGGCCGAACCCATTCATACATCTTGCGCAACTCGCTGCGGCGTGGATGGCCGGAGACATGCACCAGCGCATCGCCGTCCTCGATGATCTTGATGCCGAGATCGATCAGGCGGTTCTTGATCTCGAGAATCCCCTTCTCGTTGCCGGGAATGGTGCGCGAGGAAAACACCACCGTGTCGCCTGCTGTCAGCGACACTGATTTCATCTCGTCGCGCGACAGTTTCGCCAATGCCGCAAGCGGCTCGCCCTGGCTGCCGGTGCAGATGATGACGAGGTTTTCACGCGGGATGAAGCCAAAATCCTCCTCGGCGATGAATTCGGGCAGCCCGTCCATGTAGCCGAGCTCACCAGCAACATCGATGACGCGTTTCAGCGAGCGGCCAAGCACCAGGCACTGGCGGCCGGCATCCCTAGCCGCCTTGGCAATGGAGACGATGCGCCCGACATTGGAGGAAAAAGTGGTGACCGCGACGCGGCCCTTGGCGCTCTGGATGACACCCCTGAGGCCCTCACCTACCGCCACTTCCGATGGCGACTCCCCTTCCCGCAGCGCATTGGTGGAATCGCAGATCAGCGCCAGCACGCCCTTGTCGCCATAGGCGCGGAAGCGGGCCTCGTCGGTCATCGGTCCGATCGTCGGCGCCGGATCGATCTTCCAGTCGCCGGTGTGGATGACGGTGCCGGCCGGCGAGGTGATCGCCAGCGACATCGGTTCAGGAATAGAATGCGCGACGGGAATCGCCTCGATCTCGAACGGGCCGATGGTGAATTTTTCGCCGGCCCGGTAGATCGTCAACGGGATCTTCGGTGCGCCCTGCTCGCCTTGCCGCTTGGCTTCCAGCAATCCGGCGCCGAACGGCGTCATCCAGACCGGCGCCTTGAGCTTCGGCCATGTGTCGAGCAGCGCGCCGTAATGGTCCTCATGCGCGTGCGTGATGACGATGCCGCGCAGATTGGCGATGTTCTCCTCGATGAAGCGCGTGTCGGGCAGCACCAGGTCGACGCCAGGCAGGCTGGCATCGGGAAAGGTGACGCCGACATCGACGACAATCCATTCGCGCGCATTGGCCGGGCCGTAGCCATAGAGGGCGAAGTTCATGCCGATCTCGCCGACGCCGCCGAGCGGCACGAAGACGAGTTCGGCGTTTTCAGCTTTCGCCATGATCTTTCCTTTCCTGGCCGGTCAAACCAGGCCCGTCTAATCTAGGCCCGTCAAACCTGAGCCGACGCGACCGCGCCAAAATGCACATCGCCGGCGGCGATCGTCAGAACCGAACCCTCATCGTCGCGGATCACGAAACGGCAGTCCTCGTCAATGGTCTCGAACGTGCCGCGCACCACATTACCGTCAATTCTGACAGCAACCTGCCCGCCAAGCCCTGCCGCGCGCGCCAGCCAGCGCTGCCTGACGGCGGAAAGCCCGCGCCCCTCGTTCCACAGCCGCGCATTCTCGCTCCAGGCATCCGACAGCGCCAGAAACAATGTCTCGGCATCGCAAGCAGCACCCAGCGCGCTAAGCGATGTCGCGGGATAGGGCAAATCGTTGGGATAAGCCACAACATTGACACCGATGCCCACCGCCACCGCGAAGCGATCGCCTTCGAGTATCGCCGATTCCAGCAGGATGCCGGCAAGCTTGGCGCCGGAGGCGAGCACATCGTTCGGCCATTTGAGTTCGAAACGGTTCTTCCCATCGCTGCCGCCGTCGAGGCCGATTGCGATCTTGCCCTTCGGCATGACGGCGTCGAGCGCATCGGCCAGCGCCAGGCCGGCGACGAAGCCGAGCGTCGCGGCCAAGCGAAGCTCGGCATTGGTGACCACCAGCAGCGTCGCCGCTAGATTGCCCTCGGGCGTCGCCCAGACCCGGCCGCGCCGGCCACGCCCGCTTTCCTGTTTCTTTGAAACGACCCAGAGCTTTCCCGGGTCCCCGGCCCGCGCATGATCCAGCGCCAGCGCATTGGTGGAACCGACCGTGTCATGTGCCTCGAGCCGGAACCCTTCCGAGGCCGCTGTTGGAGCCAGCCGAAATGCCATCGCGTCAGAAAAATGTCTTGGCGGCGGCTTCGGCATAGGTGCCGATCGGCCCGCCGATCAGCACGTAGAACAGCACGAAGGCGCCGCAGACGCCGAGCACGACGCGAAGCTCGGTCGCCATCGGCACAAAGCCGCCGACCGGTTCGTCGAACCACATGATCTTGATGATGCGCAGATAATAATAGGCACCCACCACCGAGGCTAGCACGCCGATGATCGCCAGTGCGTAGAGGTTGGCGTTGATGGCGGCGAGGAACACGTACCACTTCCCCCAGAAGCCGGCGAGCGGCGGGATGCCGGCCAGAGAGAACATCAGGATGGTGAGGATCGTCGCCATGATCGGATTGGTCGACGACAGGCCGGCGAGATCGCTGATCTGCTCGACATTGCCTTCCTTGCGCCGCATGGCGAGGATGAAGGCGAAGGTGCCGAGCGTCATCACCAGATAGATCAGCATATAGATGGCGACGCCGCGCACGCCGGCCTGGCTGTTGGCGGCGAGGCCAACCAGCGCGTAGCCCATATGGCCGATGGAGGAATAGGCCATCAGCCGCTTGATGTTGGTCTGGCCGATGGCCGCGAAGGCGCCCAGCGCCATCGAGGCGATCGAGATGAAGACGATGATCTGCTGCCAGTCGGCGGCGATCGGCTTGAACGCGCCCATGGTGACGCGCACGATCAGCGCCATCGCCGCCATCTTCGGCGCGGCAGCGAGGAAGGCCGTCACCGGCGTCGGCGCGCCTTCATAGACGTCGGGCGTCCACATGTGGAAGGGCACCGCCGATATCTTGAAGGCGAGGCCGGCCAGCACGAAGACCAGGCCGAAGACGAGGCCAAGCTGCCGCTCGCCGCCGCCCAACGCCGTGGCGATTTCCTGGAACCCGGTGTTGCCGGTGTAGCCATAGACGAGGCTGATGCCGTAAAGCAGCATGCCCGACGACAGCGCGCCGAGAACGAAATACTTCAACCCCGCCTCGGTCGAGCGCAGATTGTCCCGGTTGATCGCCGCCAGCACGTAGATCGCCAGCGACTGCAATTCGAGGCCGAGATAAAGCCCGATCATGCCGTTGGCCGAGATCATCAGCATCATGCCGAGCGTGCACAGCAGGATCAGCACCGGATATTCGAACTTGTCGAAATGCTCCGCCTTGGCGAAGCGCATCGACATGACCAGTGTCACCGCCGACCCGATCAGCGCCAGCACCTTCATGAAGCGGGCGAAGGGATCCTGGACGAAGGCTTCGCCGTAGGCGTAGCCCTGCCCGGTGGAAAAGATCGTCCAGACGCCGGCAACCACCAGGACGGCGACGGCAAGGCCGCTCACCGTTGTGGTGGTGTTGGCGCGCGAATAGGCGCCGAGCATCAGGAGCGCCAGGGCGCCGATGGCAAGGATCAGCTCTGGTGTCGAGAGCGACAGGCTGGAGAGAAGGTCCGGCGTCATGGTTCGCAAACCTCTCAGTCAGTTCGCCGCCGCGGTCTGCGCGGTGTTGATGGATGCGGTGACATTGGTGACGAGCGCCTTGACCGATTCGGCCGTCGCGTCGAAGACCGGCGCCGGGTAGACGCCGAAGAAGATGACCAGCACGACCAGCGGATAGATGATCACCTTCTCGCGCGCCGACAGGTCAAGCAGGTTTTTCAAGCTGTCCTTGGTCAGCGCGCCGAAGATCACCCGGCGATAGAGCCAGAGCGCATAGGCCGCCGACAGGACGACGCCGGTGGCGGCGAAGAACGCCACCCAGGTGTTGACCCGGAACACGCCGAGCATGGTCAGGAACTCGCCAACGAAGCCGCTGGTGCCGGGCAGGCCGACATTGGCCATAGTGAAGATCATGAACACGGTGGCGTATTTCGGCATGTTGTTGACCAGCCCGCCATAGGCGTCGATGTCGCGCGTGTGCATGCGGTCGTAGATGACGCCGACGCAGAGGAACAGCGCGCCGGAGACCAGGCCGTGCGACAGCATCTGGAAGATCGCCCCCTGGACGCCTTCCTGGTTCATCGCGAAGATGCCCATGGTGACGAAGCCCATATGGGCAACCGACGAATAGGCGATCAGCTTCTTCATGTCCTCCTGCATCAGCGCCACCAGCGAGGTGTAGATGATGGCGACGACGGACAGCGCGAAGACCAGTGGCGCGAACATCTCCGAGGCGATCGGAAACATCGGCAGCGAGAAGCGCAGGAAGCCGTATCCGCCCATCTTGAGCAGGATGGCGGCCAGGATCACCGAACCGGCCGTCGGCGCCTCGACATGGGCGTCCGGCAACCAGGTGTGCACCGGCCACATCGGCATCTTCACGGCGAAGGATGCGAAGAAGGCAAGCCATAGCCATGTCTGCATGGTCGCCGGGAAGTTGTGCGTCAGCAGCGTCGGAATGTCGGTGGTGCCGGACTGGAAGAACATCGCCATGATGGCGAGCAGCATCAGCACCGAGCCGGCCAGCGTGTAGAGGAAGAATTTGAACGAGGCATAGACGCGCCGCTTGCCGCCCCACACGCCGATGATGATGAACATCGGGATCAGGCCGGCTTCGAAGAAGACGTAGAACAAAACGATGTCGAGCGCGCAGAACACGCCGATCATCAGCGTCTCCAGCAACAGGAAGGCTATCATGTAGGCCTTGACGCGCTTCTCGATCGATTCCCACGAAGCCAGGATGCAGAGCGGCATCAGGAAGGTGGTCAGGATGACGAACAGCATGGAAATGCCGTCGACGCCCATATGGTACGAGATGCCGGAATCCAGCCAGGCAAACTTCTCGACAAACTGGAAGCCAGGCTCCGAATTGTCGAAGCCGGTCCAGATGAACAGCGAAATCACGAAGGTGAACGTGGTCGTCAACAGCGCGATGGCGCGGATGTTGCGGCGCGCATTCTCGCTGTCGTCGCGGACGAACAGGATGAGCAGCACACCAACCAGCGGCAGGAAGGTGACCAGCGACAGGATCGGCCAGGCGGTCATCAGAGCATCATCCAGGTGACGAGTGCGGCAACGCCGATCAGCATGGCGAAGGCGTAATGATAGAGGTAGCCGGTCTGCAGCTTGACGACCCGGTTGGTGACGTCGACGACGCGCGCCGAAATACCGTCCGGACCCAGCCCGTCGATTACGGTGCCGTCACCGGTCTTCCACAGGAAGTGGCCGAGGCGTTTTGCCGGCCGCACGAACAGGAGATCGAAAAGTTCGTCGAAATACCACTTGTTGAGCAGGAAGGCGTAGAGCCCGCGATGCTGCGCCGCCAAATTCTTCGGCATTTCCGGCGCGCGGATGTAGAATTGCCAGGCAATCGCAAAGCCGATCAGCATGGCGATGAACGGCGCCAGCTTCACCCACAACGGCACTTCATGGATGTCGTGCAGGATGTGGTTTTCCGGCAGTGTGAACAGCGACGCCTTCCAGAACTCGGCATAGCCCTCGCCGATGAAGGCGCCATGGAAGATCACGCCGGCGAACAGCGCGCCCGCTGCCAGGATGAACAGCGGCACCAGCATGACCGGCGGCGATTCATGGACATGGTGCATCACCTCATGGCTCGCCCGCGGCTGGCCGTGGAAAGTCATGAAGATCAGCCGCCAGGAGTAGAAGCTGGTGAAGCAGGCGGCGACGACCAGCAGCACGAAGGCAAGGCCGGCGACCGGATTGTGCGCGGCAAAGGCGCTTTCGATGATCGCGTCCTTGGAGAAGAACCCCGCGGTGCCGATGACCGTCACCGGAATGCCGACGCCGGTCAGCGCCAGCGTGCCGATCACCATCATCCAGTAGGTCTTCGGAATGAGCGTCCTGAGCCCGCCCATCCTGCGCATGTCCTGCTCGTCGGAGACGGCGTGAATCACCGAGCCCGAGCCGAGGAACAGCAGCGCCTTGAAGAAGGCATGCGTGAACAGATGGAAGATCGCCGCGCCATAGGCGCCGACGCCGAGCGCCACGAACATGTAGCCGAGTTGTGAGCAGGTCGAATAGGCGATGACGCGCTTGATGTCGTTCTGGACGAGGCCGACGGTCGCCGCGAAGAAGGCGGTGAAGGCGCCGATGAAGGTGACCACGATCAGCGCCGAATGCGACAGTTCGAACAGCGGCGACAGCCGCGCCAGCATGAACACGCCGGCCGTCACCATGGTGGCGGCATGGATTAGTGCCGAGACCGGCGTCGGGCCCTCCATGGCGTCCGGCAGCCAGGTGTGCAACGGCACCTGTGCCGACTTGCCCATGGCACCCATGAACAAAAGCAGGCAGACGACGGTCATCGCAGCCTGCTTGTCGAGCGCATAGCCGAGGAAGGTCAGCACGGCAGCACCTTGCGGGGCGCCTTCGGCCGGAATGAACGTCGCCGCATTGGCGAAGATGGTGCCGAGATTGACCGAGCCGAACAGCACGAACACGCCGAAGATGCCGAGCGCAAAGCCGAAATCGCCGATGCGATTGACGACGAAGGCCTTGATCGCGGCGGCATTGGCCGACGGCTTCTTGTACCAGAAGCCGATCAGCAGGTAGGAAGCGAGGCCGACGCCTTCCCAGCCAAAGAACATCTGCACGAGGTTGTCGGCCGTTACCAGCATCAGCATGGCGAAGGTGAACAGCGACAGATAGGCGAAGAAGCGCGGCCGGTTCGGGTCGTGATGCATGTAGCCGATCGAGTAGATGTGGACCAGCGCCGACACCGTGTTGACCACGACCAGCATCACCACCGTCAGCGTGTCGATCCTGAGCGCCCATGCGGCCTCTAACCCGCCCGACTGGATCCAGCGCATCACCGGCACGGTGAATACCTCGCCCTCGCCGAAGCCGACCGAGAAGAAGGCGACCCACGACAGCACGGCTGATATCACCAGGAAGCCGGAGGTGATGTATTCGGACGCCTTGGCGCCGAGCGACGTGCCGAACAGGCCGACGATCAGGAAGCCGAGCAGCGGAAGGAAGACGATGGCCTGATACATGGTGGTTTCCGTCAACCCTTCATCATGTTCACGTCTTCGACCGCGATCGAACCGCGGTTGCGGAAGAAGACGACGAGAATGGCGAGGCCGATCGCGGCTTCAGCCGCTGCGACCGTCAGCACGAACAACGCGAATACCTGTCCGACGAGATCGCCGAGCGCTGCCGAGAAGGCGACGAAATTGATGTTGACCGCGAGCAGGATCAACTCGATCGACATCAGGATGACGATGATGTTCCTGCGGTTGAGGAAAATGCCGAACACGCCGAGCGTGAACAGGATTGCCGATACGGTCAGAAAGTGTGCGATGCCGACGGTCATCTCAGATTCCTTCGCCCGTCTTGACCTTGCGGATTTCCATTCCAGTCGCCGGCGTGCGGCCGACCTGGGCAGCGATCGACTGCCGCTTGACGCCCGGTTTATGGCGCAGCGTCAGCACGATGGCGCCGATCATGGCGACCAGCAGTATGAGGCCCGCAATTTGGAAGTAATAGAGGTAGTCGGTATAGAGGATGTCGCCGAGCGCTGCCGTGTTCGAGCGCGCGGCAAGGTCCGGAATGGGCTTTGAGACCGTCGCGGCCAGCTGCGGCGCGAACGTATAGCCGCCGAGCACGACGATCAGCTCCGCCGCCAGGATCAGCCCGACCAGCGCGCCGATCGGCGCGTATTGCAGGGCGCCTTCCTTCATTTCGGCGAAATCGACGTCGAGCATCATGACGACGAACAGGAACAGCACCATGACCGCGCCGACATAGACGACGAGCAGGATCATCGCCAGGAACTCGGCGCCGGTCAGCATGAACAGGCCGGCGGCGTTGAAGAAGGTCAGGATCAGGAACAGCACCGAATGCACGGGATTGCGCGCCGAAATGACCATGAACGCCGACGCCACCGCGACAAAGGCGAAGAGGTAGAAAAAGGCCGCCTCTAGTCCGTTCAGCATGGGTTCCCCCGGGTTTCTGTCCAAACAGGACGCTCGTCCTGTTCGATGTTTGCCACCGCCTCCGGTCGCAAGTTTCGTGTTCCTATCGCATGTTTCGATCGGGTTGAAAGACCCGGATCGAAAGAAAACATGCGACACTTTCAATTCCGGAGGAGGATCTTGTCCGAAAAGTCTGCAACTTTTCGGGATCATCCTCTGAACGAGGCCGCTCGCCCCGTCCATGCGTCAAATGTCAGCGGTACGGCGCATCCAGCGAGAGGTTGCGCGCCAGTTCGCGCTCCCAGCGGTCGCCATTGGCCAGCAGCTTATCCTTGTCGTAATAAAGTTCCTCGCGCGTCTCGGTCGCGAATTCGAAATTCGGCCCCTCGACAATGGCGTCGACCGGGCAGGCCTCCTGGCAGAAGCCGCAATAGATGCACTTCACCATATCGATGTCGTAGCGCACGGTGCGGCGCGTGCCGTCATTGCGGCGCGGGCCGGCCTCGATAGTGATGGCCTGCGCCGGGCAGATCGCCTCGCACAATTTGCAAGCGATGCAGCGTTCCTCGCCGTTCGGATAGCGGCGCAGCGCATGCTCGCCGCGGAAGCGCGGGCTCACCGGCCCCTTCTCGTGCGGATAGTTGATCGTTTCCTTCGGCGCGAAGAACTGGCGCATCGACAGGAAGAAGGCGCTGACGAAATCCTGCAGGAGCAGCGACTTGGCGGCTTGGGCTAGAGCGGACATCACGCAAACCCCGTGATCTTGAGAAACGCGGCGACAATCACCACCATCGCCAGCGAGATCGGCAGGAAGACCTTCCAGCCGAGCCGCATCAGCTGGTCGTAGCGGTAGCGCGGCACGAAGGCCTTGACCATCGAGATCATGAAGAACACCAGGCAGACCTTGAGCACGAACCAGATCAGACCCGGCACCCAGGTGAAGGGAGCGAAGTCGAAGGGCGGCAGCCAGCCGCCGAGGAACAGGATGGTGGCCAGCGCGCACATCAGCACGATGGCGACATATTCGCCGAGGAAGAACAGCAGGAACGGCGTCGACGAATATTCGACCATATGGCCGGCGACGAGTTCCGATTCGGCTTCCACAAGGTCGAAGGGCGGGCGGTTCGTCTCGGCCAGCGCCGAGATGAAGAAGATGACGAACATCGGGAACAGCGACAGCCAATGCCAGTCAAGGAAGGTGTTGGGCAGGCCAACCCGCGTCCCCAGCCCATCCTGCTGCGACAGCACGATATCGGACAGGTTGAGCGAGCCGACGCAAAGCAGCACGGTGACGATGACAAAGCCGATCGAGACTTCGTAGGACACCATCTGTGCCGCCGAGCGCAGCGCGCCGAGGAACGGATATTTCGAGTTGGACGCCCAGCCGCCCATGATCACGCCATAGACCTCGAGCGAGGAGATGGCGAAGACATAGAGGATGCCGACATTGACGTTGGCGATCGCCCAGCCCTCGTTGACCGGGATGACCGCCCAGGCCGAGATCGCCAGCACAGCCGACACCAGCGGCGCCAGGAGAAAAACGCCCTTGTTGGCGCCGGACGGAATCACCGGCTCCTTGAACACGAACTTCAGAAGGTCGGCGAAAGCCTGCAGCGTGCCCCATGGGCCGACGACGTTCGGGCCACGGCGCAACTGCACCGCCGCCCAGATTTTGCGGTCCGCGTACAGGATGTAGGCGACGAAGATCAACAGCACGACGATCAGCACGACCGACTTCAACAGGATGATCAGCGCCGGCAGCACGTAAAAGGAGAAGAAGGTGTCCATGCTTATTCCGCCGCCTGCCTGAAGCCGTTTTTCGCCAGCGCCGAGCATTCCGCCATCACGGCGGAAGCCCGCGCGATCGGGTTGGTCAGGTAGAAATCCTTGACCGGCGAGGTGAAGGTACCCTTGCTCAGCCGCCCGCCAAGCTTCGCCACCCCGGCGATATCATCGGCGTTGCCGGCCGCGACTTGATCGATGCGGGCCAGATGCGGGTATTCAGAATAGAGTTTTGCGCGAAGCTGCGGCAGCGAATCGAACGGCAGCTTCTTGCCCAGCACATCCGACAGCGCCCGCAGGATCGCCCAGTCCTCGCGCGCATCGCCTGGCGCGAAGCCGGCACGGTTGGTCTGCTGCACGCGGCCCTCGGTGTTGACGTAGGTGCCCGACTTTTCGGTATAGGCGGCGCCCGGCAGGATGACGTCGGCGCGGTGCGCGCCCTGGTCGCCATGCGTGCCGATATAGACGACGAAGGCGCCGCCGGTCTTGGCCATATCGATCTCGTCGGCGCCGAGCAGGAACAGCACGTCCGTGTCGCCCAGCATGCCGGCGACGTTCTTGCCGCCCTCGCCCGGCACGAAGCCGACATCGAGACCGCCGACCCGGCCCGCGGCAGTGTGCAGCACCGCAAAGCCGTTCCAGTCGGCTCTCGAGGCATTGACGGCGATGGCAAGCTTGGCCGCCTGGCCGAGCACGGCCGCGCCATCCGAGCGCGCCAGCGCGCCTTGGCCGACTATGATCAGCGGGTGCGTCGCTTTCTTCAGCACCTGGAAGAACTTGCCATTGCCGTCGGCCAGATCCTTCAGCGATTCCGGTCCGGCGCCGAGCTGCTCGTAGTCGTAGCGCGTGTCGCCGACATCGCCGATGACGCCGACCGGTAGGTTGCCAACCCGCCAGCGCTTGCGGATGCGGGCGTTGAGCAAGGACGCCTCGAAGCGCGGATTGGCGCCGATGATCAGCACCGCGTCGGCCTGCTCGATGCCCTCGATGGTCGGGTTGAAGATATAGCTTGCCCGGCCGAGCGACGGATCGAGCGCCGCGCCATCCTGGCGGCAGTCGGTGTTCTTCGAGCCGAGCGAGGCCATCAGCAGCTTCAGCGCATAGATCTCCTCGACGGCGGCGAGATCGCCAGCAATGGCGCCGATCTTGTCGGGTGCAGCGTTCGACACCGCTTCCTTGATTGCGGAAAAAGCCTCGGCCCAGCTCGCCGGGGCCAGCTTGCCGTCCTTGCGTGCGTATGGCCGGTCGAGGCGCTGCGTGCGCAAGCCGTCCCAGATGAAACGGGTCTTGTCGGAAATCCACTCCTCGTTCACCGCCTCGTTGGTGCGCGGCAGGATGCGCATCACCTCGCGGCCTCTGGAATCGACGCGGATCGCCGAGCCGACGGAATCCATCACATCGATGGATTCGGTCTTGGTCAGCTCCCATGGCCGCGCCTGGAAGGCGTAGGGTTTGGAGGTCAGCGCACCGACCGGGCAAAGGTCGATGACGTTGCCCTGCAGTTCCGAGGTCATCGCGCTTTCGAGATAGGTGGTGATCTCGGCGTCCTCGCCGCGGCCTATCAGGCCGAGCTCGGAAATGCCGGCTATCTCCGTGGTGAAGCGGACGCAGCGCGTGCAATGGATGCAGCGGTTCATGATCGTCTTGACCAGCGGCCCGATATACTTGTCTTCGACCGCCCGCTTGTTCTCGTGATAGCGCGAGGAATCGACGCCGAACGCCATCGCCTGGTCCTGCAGGTCGCACTCGCCGCCCTGGTCGCAGATCGGGCAATCGAGCGGATGGTTGATCAGCAGGAATTCCATCACGCCTTCCCTGGCCTTCTTGACCATCGGCGTGTTGGTGAAGATTTCCGGCGTTTCGCCATTCGGGCCGGGGCGCAGGTCGCGCACGCCCATGGCACAGGATGCCTGTGGCTTGGGCGGCCCGCCCTTCACCTCGATCAGGCACATGCGGCAATTGCCGGCGATCGACAGCCGCTCATGGAAGCAGAAGCGCGGCACTTCGGCGCCAGCGTCCTCGGCCGCCTGCAGCAGCGTGTAATGGTCGGGTACAGTAATCTCTTTCCCGTCGACCTTGAGCTTTGCCATCAATTGCCCCCGGCGGTCTTCGCCGTCTCATATGCCTGGAACAGGTCGTCAAGGCTGATGCCGTTGATCATCATGCCCGCGACCTGCGCGTTTTCTATCTTCACGTTGCTCATGTTCACGTTGGTGAAATACGCGTTCGAAAGATTGGCGTCTTCCACCTTGGTGTTGGTCAGGTTGGTGCGCTGGATCCTGGCCGCCGACAGGTTCACGTCGTGAAACTGGGTGTTCGACATGTTCACGTCATCGAAGCTGGAATTGCTGACGATGGCGTTGCGCACGTCGAGAACATCGCGCCTGTCGTGGATATCCATCTCGTTGCCTACCTCTTGGCCTTGGCGGCCAGCGCCGCCGCCTGGCCAAGCCAGTCGTCGCGATCGATGCGGCCGTTGAACGACAGATAATCGTCGACCCAGGCGATCTCTTCCAGCGTCCATGCCGCGATCTGGCCGTATGTCCAGATGCCCAAGCCGTTCAGCACCTTTTCCAGCTTCGGCCCGATGCCAGATATCGCTTTGAGATCGGCCGGATTTGCCGGACGATCCATGGCCTTGGGCTGCTTGAAATCCTCCGGCATCAACCCGGTTGGCGCGGCACCCGCAACGGTGCTCGCATCCGCCACGTTCGGCGCATCGCCTGTGGCAGTTGCCGCTATATCGGTTACGTCCCTGGCGAAGGACTGCGCCTCGGCGATCAAGGTTTTCGTCGCCGCGCGCGCCTTGGTCGAGGAGTTCGTCCCTGTCTCTGAAAAGCGTTCGACCCTGGCCTCGAAATCGTCGACGATCGGTTGGAAGAGGCGCTGCGAGGCCTCGGCGGCACCCGAGAGCGCGCCCATCCACACCCCAAAGGCATGATTGGCAAGGCCGAAGCCGAGCGCCGACATCGCTGCCGCACCCGCGACAGGGTGCGCCAGGAGATTGACGGCGCTCGCCATCTCCTTCGGCATCATCCTGGTCAGGTCCTGGTTCATCTTCTCGAACGGGTCCAAATCTGGCATCAAATGATCGGGTCTCGAATGCAGCGACATTGGTGATCTCCTAGTCGTTTCTTCCGTTTGCCCCGAGCCTGTTTCCTCAAATCGGGCATTCGCCCGTATTTCAAATCGGGCACTTGCCCGTATTTCAAATCGGGCACTTGCCCGTATTTCAAACTTCTCTATTCCGCAGCCACCATCACCGGCTCTGCCCGGTGCGCATTGCGCGAAAACTCGTCGATACGCCGCTCCACCTCGCCGCGGAAATGCCGCATCAGGCCCTGGATCGGCCACGCCGCCGCATCGCCCAGCGCGCAGATCGTGTGGCCCTCGACCTGTTTAGTCACGTCGAGCAGCATGTCGATCTCACGCTTCTGCGCCTCGCCGCGCACCAGCCGCTCCATCACCCGCCACATCCAGCCGGTGCCTTCGCGGCACGGCGTGCACTGGCCGCAGCTCTCGTGCTTGTAGAAGTAGGAAAGCCGCGCGATCGCCTTCACGATATCGGTCGATTTGTCCATGACGATGACAGCCGCCGTGCCAAGGCCCGATTTCAGGTCGCGCAGCGCATCGAAATCCATCGGCGCGTCGATGATCTGCTCCGCCGGCACCAGCGGCACCGAAGCGCCGCCCGGAATGACCGCCAGCAGATTGTCCCAGCCGCCGCGAATGCCGCCGCAATGCGTCTCGATCAGCTCGCGGAACGGGATCGACATCGCCTCTTCGACGGTGCACGGATTGTTGACGTGGCCGGAGATGCAGAACAGCTTTGTGCCGACATTGTTGGGCCGCCCGAAGGACGAGAACCAGGCCGCACCGCGGCGCAGGATGGTCGGCGCCACCGCGATGGACTCGACATTGTTGACCGTCGTCGGGCAGCCATAGAGGCCGACATTGGCCGGGAATGGCGGCTTCAGCCGCGGCTGGCCCTTCTTGCCTTCGAGGCTTTCGAGCAGCGCCGTTTCCTCGCCGCAGATATAGGCGCCGGCGCCATGGTGCATGTAGATGTCGAAGTCGTAGCCGGACGTGTTGTTCTTGCCGATCAGCTTGGCCTCATACGCCTCGTCGATGGCGCGCTGCAGCGCCTCGCGCTCGCGGATGAACTCGCCGCGCACATAGATGTAGGCGGCGATCGCGCCCATGGCGAAGCCGGCAATCAGGCAGCCCTCGACCAGCGTGTGCGGGTCATGGCGCAATATGTCGCGGTCCTTACAGGTGCCAGGCTCGGATTCGTCGGCGTTGACGACGAGATAGCTCGGCCGGCCATCGCTCTGCTTGGGCATGAACGACCATTTCAGCCCGGTCGGGAAGCCGGCGCCGCCGCGACCGCGCAAGCCTGATGCCTTCATCTCGTTGACGATCCAGTCGCGCCCCTTGGCGATGATGCCTGGCGTGTTGTCCCAGGCGCCGCGCGCCATTGCGCCGGCCAGCGACTTGTCGAAGCGGCCGTAGATGTTGTTGAAGATGCGGTCTCTGTCCTGAAGCATTGTTCGTTCCTCAGACCGGCTTCTTGCCGAAGACGCGGATATATTCGGCGACCCCGCCCTTGGCGAGCGCCTTGGCCTGCTTGACCCAGTTTTCGCGCTGAATGCGGCCGTGGAAGCTGAGATAGCCGTCGACCCATTCGCGCTCAGCCTTCTTCCAGGATGCGACTTGCGCATAAGTGAAGATGCCAAGCGAATGCAGGATGCCTTCGATCTTCGGGCCGACGCCTGAGATCAGCTTGAGATCGTCGACCAGTGCCGGCTTTGCGATGCCGGCCGGCCGGTTCTTGTCCTCGAGCGAAGGCTTGGTCAGCTTGGCGGCTGCGCCGAGCTGTGCGCCCTTGGCTTCCGGCGCCTTGAAAGCGGCGGCTGGCTCAACCTTGATTATGGGACCGCTACGCTGTTTCGAAACCTTTTCGACCTCCGGCGCGGCCTTGTTGGCGTTGGCCGCCGAATGCCGCGGTGCGGCGACGCTCGCCGCCTTTTCCGTCTCTGGTGCGACCTTTGTCGGCGAAGGCGATCTCAGCGCCGGGCTGGTTTCAGGCGCATCGGTCTTCGGCTTGCTGGCTTTCGATGGCGCAACGGGGGCAGCCAGTGCCTGCGCGACCGGAGCCGGCACCGCGGCGGCAGTCGACGCTGCACCTTGCGCGGCCTTAGCCGCCGCCTTGGCTTCCCTGTCGCGTGTCGTCTTCAGGATTGCCTTTTCATTCTTCAGCGTCGTCAGACCGCTGATCGGCTCTGAGGTGATGCGGCCGTTCTGCGGCCCCGGCGTCACCGAGGCGCCCTTGCCGGCATCGTAGAGATCGATGATCTCGGCAAGCCGCTCCGGCGTCAGGTCCTCGAACGTGTCCTTGAAAATCATCACCATCGGCGCGTTGACGCAGGCGCCGAGGCATTCGACCTCTTCCCACGACAGCGTGCCCTTGTCGTTGGTGTGGAACTGGTCGTGATGGATCTTCGAGCGGCACACATCCATCAGCGCTTCCGAGCCGCGCAGCATGCAGGGCGTGGTGCCGCAGACCTGGATATGCGCGCGGGTGCCGACCGGATTGAGCTGATACTGCGTATAGAAAGTCGCGACTTCGAGCCCACGGATATAGGGCATATCGAGCATATCGGAGATCGTCTCGATCGCCGCCTTGGTCACCCAGCCTTCCTGCTCCTGCGCCAGCATCAGCAAGGGGATGATCGCCGACTGCTCGCGGCCCTTCGGATACTTCTTGATCCATTGCTTCGCCGCTGCCGCATTCGCCCGGTTGAAGGCAAAGGAGGCTGGCTGGAGGCTGGCTTCTGCGAGACGGCGGACTGACATGATTTTCGCTTTGTTTGTTTCTTACTGAACAGAGCTAGAGACGCGATAGCAGTTCTCAGATTGCCCCAACACGCACACAAACTCTTCTTTCCCGCGCTTCAGGCGGATGTATTCGTCATAACGATCGCTAACCCAGGAAACACAATAGGGCCGTGCCCGGCTGGGCACCTCGGCAACGAACGAATCCAACTGGCACTGCGGATAGGAATGAAGAACAATCCCCTCATCCATCGGTGCATGTCTCTCGAACGTGCGCCCCATCAATAAGTCACCTTCCGCAATCAGCTCAAACCCAATCTTGAGCAGGTCTCGTGACAGCAGCCGACCATCGGGGCCCCAAGCAGGAACTTGGGCCGCCATTGTCAGGACCGCTGCGGTGACAAGCGCGTTCATTGCTAGCGGTCAACCTCCCCGAAGACGATATCGAGCGAACCCAACACGGCGGTGACGTCGGCCAGCATGTGGCCGCGGCACAGAAAATCCATGGCCTGGAGATGGGCGAAGCCTGGCGCGCGCAGCTTGCAGCGATAGGGCTTGTTGGTGCCGTCCGAGACGAGATAGACGCCGAACTCGCCCTTCGGCGCTTCGACCGCCGCATAGCCCTCGCCCGCCGGCACCCGATAGCCTTCGGTGTAGAGCTTGAAGTGATGGATCAGCGCTTCCATCGAGCGCTTCATCGCCGCACGCTTCGGCGGCACCACCTTGCCGTCGAGGTTCGACACCGGCCCTGTGCCTTCCTTGCCGAGCAGCAAGTCGACGCACTGGCGCATGATTTTCGCCGACTGGCGCATCTCTTCCATGCGCACGAGGTAACGATCGTAGCAGTCGCCGTTCTTGCCGATCGGAATGTCAAAATCCATCTCGGCATAGCATTCATAAGGTTGCGACTTGCGCAGATCCCAGGCGACGCCGGATCCGCGCACCATGACGCCGGAAAAGCCCCAGGCCCAGGCGTCGGCCAGCGAGACGGTGCCGATGTCGACATTGCGCTGCTTGAAGATGCGGTTGCCGGTCAGCAGTGCGTCGAGATCGTCGAGCGATTTCAGGAACGGGTCGATCCAGATGCCGATATCCTCGACCAGCTTCTGCGGCAGGTCCTGGTGGACGCCGCCGGGCCGGAAATAGGCCGCATGCATGCGCGAGCCGCTGGCCCGCTCATAGAACACCATGAGCTTTTCGCGCTCGACGAAGCCCCACAGGGGCGGCGTCAGCGCGCCGACATCCATCGCCTGCGTCGTCACATTGAGGATGTGCGACATGATGCGGCCGATCTCGCAATAGAGCACGCGGATCAGCTGGCCGCGCTTCGGCACCTCGATGCCAAGCAGACGCTCGGCGGCAAGCGCGAAGGCATGCTCCTGGTTCATCGGCGCGCAATAATCGAGCCGGTCGAGATAAGGCACGGCCTGCAGGTAGGTTTTGGCTTCGATCAGCTTTTCAGTGCCGCGATGCAACAGCCCGATATGCGGGTCGACGCGATCGACGACTTCGCCATCGAGTTCCAGCACGAGGCGCAAAACGCCATGCGCCGCAGGATGTTGCGGGCCGAAATTGATGTTGAAGTTGCGAACGGAGGTTTCAGCCATTCCGGCGCCCCTGGCGAAGAGTCAGTAGTGAGTAGTGAGTAGTGACCATCAATCTCAACGCCTGCTTCATTCCGCCTGCTTGGCCTGCACCGTTCGGATAAGAGATCTCGTCATTTTTCCAATCTCTTCGCATCGCAGTAGCAGTTCAATCTCATTGTCCCTTTGCAGCAGGCCAACACGGCATGCCAGCAATATGTGGGTTTCCAGTTCCTTCAACGAGCCCTGCGCCATGCGCAGAAATTGAACGAACGAACCCTGTTTTCTCGGCCGTATCCTTCGGCGATGTTGGCCGCGATCGAAACCGCCGATCGACGCACCTGCGAGGTCATGCCGTAGATCTCCTCTTTCGGAAACCCTTTCGTGAGGCGGTAACAATCTTCGGCGAGCACCATTGCCGACTGCCATACCTTCAGGTCGCGATAAGATTCGATCCTTTTTTCCAATTCGTTCCCTACTGACTACTCACTACTTCCCTACTCACTGTTTCGCCTTCTCATCTCCCGGAAGCACGTAATCCGTACCTTCCCATGGAGACAGAAAATCGAAATTACGGAATTCCTGCTTGAGCTCGACTGGCTCGTAGATGACCCGCTTGGCTTCGTCGTCATAACGCACCTCGACGAAGCCGGTCAGCGGGAAATCCTTGCGCAGCGGATGACCCTCGAAGCCGTAATCGGTCAGAATCCGCCTGAGATCGGGATGGCCCGAAAACAGCACGCCATAGAGATCGTAGGTTTCGCGCTCGAACCAGTCGGCGCCGGGATAAACGCCGGTGATCGACGGCACCGCAGTTTCCTCGTCGGCCTGGACCTTGATGCGGATGCGAATATTCTGCTTCGGCGACAGCAGGTGGTAGACGACGTCGAAGCGCTTGGCCCGCGACGGATAATCGGCGCCGCAGACGTCGATGATCGAGATGAACTGACAGTTTTTATCGTCGCGCAGGAAGGTTACCACCTCGATCAGATCGTGCGGCTCGACAGAGATGGTGAGTTCGCCATAGGCGAACACCGCATCGCCGATCCGGCCGCTCAGCTTCTCGCCGAGATAGGTCGAGAGTTCATTTAACGACAGGCTCATCATCCCGCTCACCGTTCGATCGTGCCGGTGCGGCGGATCTTCTTTTGCAGCAGAAGGATGCCGTAGAGCAGCGCTTCAGCGCTCGGCGGACAGCCGGGCACGTAGATGTCGACCGGCACGACGCGGTCGCAACCGCGCACAACCGAATAGGAATAGTGGTAGTAGCCGCCGCCATTGGCGCAGGAGCCCATCGAGATGACGTAGCGCGGCTCCGGCATCTGGTCGTAGACCTTGCGCAACGCCGGCGCCATCTTGTTGGTCAGCGTGCCGGCGACGATCATAATGTCGGACTGGCGCGGCGACGCGCGCGGTGCGACGCCGAAGCGCTCGCTATCATAGCGCGGCATCGAGGTATGGATCATCTCGACCGCGCAGCAAGCGAGGCCAAACGTCATGAACATCAGCGAGCCGCTGCGCGCCCAGGTGATCAGCGCCTCGGTCGAGGTGACGAGAAAACCCTTGTCGGCAAGCTCGTTGTTGATCTCGAGGAAGAAAGGATCATTCGCCCCCACCGGCTTTCCGGTGCTGGGGTCGAGAATGCCTTTTGGCTTCGGCGCGACGAGCGTGCCGGAATTGTCGCTCAATCCCATTCCAGCGCTCCTTTCTTCCATTCATAGGCAAAGCCGATGGTCAGCACCGCCAGAAACACCATCATCGACCAGAACCCGAGCATGCCGATCTGGCTGAAAGACACGGCCCACGGAAACAGGAAGGCCACTTCCAGATCGAAGATGATGAACAGGATCGACACCAGATAGAAGCGGATGTCGAACTTCATGCGGGCGTCGTCGAACGAGTTGAAACCGCATTCATAGGCGGAAAGCTTTTCCGGATCGGGGTTGCGGTAGGCCACCAGGAAGGGTGCGGCAAGCAGCGCCAGGCCGACGACTAGCGCCACGCCGATGAACAGGACGATGGGCAGGTACGAACTCAACAACGCGTTCATGCTGCGGCTTTCCGTTGGCGGCCAATCCACTCTGATTACAGCACCGGACCCACTTGCGGAAGCGTGACAGTTTAACCACTGAACCGTTTTAGGGGGCTCTATGCTGCAACGCGGCGAGGGTTAGCGCAGGCCTTTCGGCGAAGCAAGTCAAACCTTGTTCAAAACACGGTGCTGGACGGCATATCCGGATAAACTGGTCCGATCTGCTCCTGTTTGATTTCCTTCACTTTTTACTCCACTTTTCTCTCCTGACATAGATGCCGCCAAAACCCTGCTAGCATGGCGCGGAATCATCGCCCCAACCTTTGGTCGAACGCCAACAGAGTGCCGTCTGCATGAAGGAAAAAATTTCGATTGCCATGGCCCGGCGCATCGCGCTTGCCGCACAGGGCTTTACCGATGTCAGGCCGAACGGCACGCCCAATCGCCGCCATCTGGCCCGCGTCCTTGCCCGCACCGGCCTGCTGCAGATCGATTCCGTCAGCGCAGTGGTGCGTGCCCACTATATGCCGCTCTATTCGCGGCTTGGCCCCTACCCGCTTGCGCTGCTCGACAACGCCGCCGTGACGCGCAAGCGCACGGTCTTCGAATACTGGGCGCATGAAGCCTCTTTTCTACCGGTCGAAACCTATCCGCTGATGCGCTGGCGCATGGAACGGGCCGAGCGCGGCGAGGAAATGTATAATGGGCTGGCCAAGTGGGGGCGCGAACGCACCACTTACATTGAAGACATTTACCGCGAGGTCGTATCGCGCGGCCCGATCGCCGCATCGGCTCTCGAAGGCCAAAAGGGAAACGGCGGCTGGTGGGGCTGGAGCGACGCCAAGCACGCTTTTGAATGGCTGTTCTGGGCCGGCCGCATCACCACGGCATCACGTCGTGGCTTCGAGCGGCTTTATGATCTGCCGGAACGGGTGCTGCCGCCGGCAATACTCAGCTTGCCGGTGCCCTCCCCTGAGGATGCGCATCGCGAATTGCTGCGCATCTCCGCCCGCGCCCACGGCGTCGCGACAGCGGGCGACCTGCGCGACTATTTCCGACTTTCTCCGGCCGACATCAAGGGCCGCATCGAGGAGCTGGTCGAGGCAGGTGATCTTTTGCCGGTTCGCGTCGAAGGCTGGGACAAACCAGCCTATCTTCACAAGGAAGCCCGTTTTCCGCGCAAGATCGAGGCACGCGCACTGCTCGCCCCGTTCGATCCGGTCGTCTTCGAGCGGTCGCGTACGGAAAGGCTGTTCGACTTCCGCTATCGCATCGAGATCTACACCCCTGCCGAAAAGCGCCAATACGGCTATTATGTGCTGCCGTTCCTGCTCGGCGAAAGGATCGTGGCGCGCCTCGACCTCAAGGCCGACCGCCCCGCCGGCGTGCTGCGCGTCCATGCCGCCTATGCCGAGCCCGGCGCGCCGACGCAAACTGCCGATGAATTGTTCGAGGAGTTGAAGCTGATGCAGGGCTGGCTCGGCCTGGAACGCATCGAGGTGACGCCTGCGGGTGACCTGGGCCAACCCCTTGCCGACATTGCCGCCTCGTAGACGTGCGTTGACACGACTGCCTCCACAAGCCTAAATCCGGTCCAGACGGTCTCCTCTCGGCAAAGGGAGGAGCCAAGAGGGAATGCGGTGCGAAATTCCGATTTCAAATCCGCGGCTGTCCCCGCAACTGTAAGCGACGAGCCAAGGCCGAAAACCACTGGGACGGTCCCGGGAAGGCGGCACCAAGGCGATGACCCGCGAGCCAGGAGACCTGCCGTCTAGGACATAAGAATCCGATCGCCTGGCGGGTTTTCCGGGCAAGGAGCCTGATTTGGAACGCGACAGCAGTTTTTCGGCTGAGACAGCGGGCGTATTGTCCGGCGATTGTGATGCCTTGGCCGGCGTTACCGTGATCATCTGCGCCTCCTGCCGCAATGAGACCGGCTCCGATGGCCATCCCCGCGCCGGCGAACTGCTTGCTGAAGACACGCGCCGCGCCGCTTCAGGCGAAAATATCCGCATCCGCACCGTCGAATGCCTCGGCAACTGCAAGCGCCGGCTGAGCGCCGCGATCCTGCGCGACGGCTGCTGGAGCTATGTCTTCGGCGACCTGACCGCGACAAGCGGCGCCGATCTCGTCGCTGGCGCAAAGCTCTTCGCCACCTCGACCGACGGCCTCATTCCATGGCGCGGCCGCCCCGATTGCCTGAAGCGCGGCCTCGTCGCCCGCATCCCTCCCCTCGACCTTTTGAAGGACCAGATATGAACGCTTCCGTCTCCCGCGTGCCCTGCACCGTCATCACCGGCTTCCTCGGCGCCGGCAAGACGACGCTGATCCGCCATCTGCTCGAAAACGCCGGGGGCAAGCGGCTGGCCATCATAGTCAACGAGTTCGGCGACATCGGCATCGACGGCGAGATCCTGAGAGGCTGCGGCATCGACACCTGCCCGGAGGAGAACATCGTCGAGCTGGCCAATGGCTGCATCTGCTGCACCGTCGCCGATGATTTCGTCCCGGCGCTCGATCAGATCCTGTCGCTGACGCCGAGGGTCGACCATATCCTGATCGAAACCTCCGGCCTCGCTCTGCCCAAGCCGCTGGTCCAGGCCTTCCAGTGGCCGACGGTCAAGAGCCGGGTGACGGTCGACGGCGTCATCGCCGTCGTCGACGGACCGGCGCTGGCTGATGGCCGCGTCGCCAACGACATGGACGCCCTGCAGGCGCAGCGCGCGCAGGACGAGACGCTCGACCACGACGATCCGGTCGAGGAGGTGTTCGAGGACCAACTGGCTTGCGCCGACCTGATCATATTGTCGAAGAGCGACCTGATGGACGCCGCCGGCTCAGCACGCGCCAATGCCATCATCGGCGAGCACACCGCGCGCGCCGTCAAGATCGTGCCGACCTCGCAGGGCAAGGTCGATCCGTCTGTGCTGCTCGGCCTCGGCCTTGCCGTCGAGGACGACATCGAGAACCGCAAGACCCATCACGACGACGAGCTCGACCACGAGCACGACGATTTTGACTCGTTCGTCATCGATATTCCGTCGATCGCCAATCCCGATGAGCTGGCTTTGCGCGTCGCCACCGCGGCGGAGGAAGAAAACGTTTTGCGCGTCAAGGGTTTCGTCGAGGTCGGCGGCAAGCCGATGCGGCTGTTGCTGCAGGCCGTCGGTCCGCGCGTCAATCACTATTACGACCGCGCCTGGACCGCCGACGACGACCGCCGCTCGCGCCTCGTCGTCATTGGCCTGAAAGGGCTGAACCGCCCGGCAATCGAGCGTATCCTCGCCGGCTGACCTCAGGCACGAGCCGCGATGCACATCCTCACCACAACATCCGCCTCGCTCGACGATCTCGCCGAGCCTGTCGATCTCAGGCAGACGCCTGCGGATATCGTGGCGCTGTCCTTCACCGACAGCGATCTGGCCGGCTTGGCGGCGGCGTGGAAGGCGGACGCGGATCGCCTGCCGTCGATGCGGCTGGCGGCTATACGCGATCTGCGCCATCCGATGTCCGTCGATCTCTGGATCGACAGCGTCGCCCGCCACGCGAAGGTTATTTTGGTTCGTATCCTCGGCGGTTACGACTGGTGGCGCTACGGCTGCGACCAGCTCGCCTCGACCGCCCGCGCGCGTGGCATAAAACTGGCGCTGCTGCCCGGCGAATGCCGCGACGAGGATCTGCGGCTAATCGAATGCTCGACGCTGCCGCGCGACGAATTGGACGGGCTGCTCGGCTATTTCCGCGAAGGCGGGCCGGAGAATATGATGGCGCTGGTGCATCAGCTGGCAAGTCTCGCCGGATCAGGTGTGGCGGTCGCTGAACCTGTCAGCGTGCCAAAGGCGGGCTACTATCAACCGGGACTGGGGGTCGTCGAGCGCGATGTCCCCCTCCCCCTCGAGGGGAGGGTCCGGCCGCAGGCCGGGGGTGGGGTCGCCTCTGACGCGCGCCAACAGAAAAAAACGTCGAGCACTGCCGCAACGACCCCACCCGGCCCGGCGGGTCACCCTCCCCTCGAGGGGGAGGGAGACGACGCGCCAATCATCCCAATTCTCTTCTATCGCTCGATGCTGCTTGCCGCTGATGTCGCGCCAATCGACGCGCTTGTTGAAGCGCTACGGCAGCGCGGCATGATCCCCGTCCCCATCTTCGTTTCCAGTCTTAAGGACCCGGCCTCGCTCGCCTTTGTCGAAACCGCGCTGTCGACGCTTAAGCCCGCTTCCATCATCACCGCCACGGCCTTCGCCTCCGGTGCCGAGCCCGGCATTGAAACCCTGTTCGACCGCGCCGGCGTGCCGGTGTTCCAGGTCATCGTCGCGACGACACGCCGTGACATCTGGCAAAACAACCAGCGCGGCCTCGCCCCCGCCGACCTCGCCATGCATGTCGTGCTGCCCGAGCTCGACGGCCGCATCCTCGCCGGCGCCATTTCCTTCAAAGGCGAGAGCGAAACCGACCCGGCGCTGGCTTTTCGCGCCTTCGCCAACCGGCCGGAGCCAGATAGGGTGGCGCAGGTGGCGAACCGTGTCGAAGCATTCGTGCGCCTGCAGCGCACGCCGCGCGGACAGCGCAAGCTCGCCATCCTGATTCCCGACTATCCGAGCGCCCCCGGCCGCACCGGCTACGCCGTCGGCCTCGACGTGCCGTCGAGCGTGCTGGCCATGCTGCATGACCTGAGGGAACAGGGCTACGCCGTTGAAGGGATTCCGCAAACGCCGCGCGCGTTGCTGGATAGGCTGGAAAAAGGCGGCCAAGGGTTGGCATTGAAGGAGTATCTGACCTTCTCGAATCAAGTGCCGCCCGCGGCTATCGCCGCGTTAGAGGCCGCATGGGGGAAGGCGGAAGATGAGACAGGTTTGCGCGAGGCACCCCCCTCTGTCCTGCCGGACATCTCCCCCGCAAGGGGGGAGATTGAACTCTCTTTGAGGCTTTCGCCAACTACAAGCGTTGCAGAAGGAGCGACGGCATCGGAACTGCCAATCTCCCCCCTTGCGGGGGAGATGTCCGGCAGGACAGAGGGGGGTGTTCAAGCACCTACCGTCGCCAAATTCCCCTTCCGCGCCGCCACCTTCGGCAACATAACCGTGGCGCTCGCCCCCGATCGCGGCCGCTCCACGAACCGCCGCGCCGACTATCACGACCCGACATTGCCACCCCGTCATGCGCTGATCGCCTTCGGTCTTTGGCTGCGCAAGTCGCTCGGTGTCCATGCCCTCATCCACGTAGGCGCCCACGGCACGCTGGAATGGCTGCCCGGCAAGACCGTTGCGCTCAGCGAAACCTGTTTTCCTGAGATCGTCACCGGTCCCCTGCCCGTCATCTATCCCTTCATCGTTTCCAACCCGGGAGAGGCAGCGCAGGCCAAGCGGCGCATTGCCGCCGTCACCCTCGGCCATCTGCCGCCGCCGCTGACCGGCGCCGGGCTCGACGAGAACCAGCACCAGCTTGAACGGCTGGTCGACGAATATGCCCAGGCCGATGGGCTCGACCGCCGCCGCCGCGACCGCCTGGCGAAGTTGATCGTCGAAACGGCGCAGAAGACCGGCTTCGCCTCCGAGGCCGGCGTCGCCGGAACCGACGCGCCCGACGAAGCGCTGCGCCGGATCGACGCCTGGCTTTGCGACCTCAAGGATTTCGCGATCAAGGACGGCCTGCACATCTACGGCCGGTCGCCGGAAGGCGAGGCCGATCCGCTGCGCGAGCAAAGCGCGACAGCCGAAAAAGCAGCACTGCTTGCCGCCCTCGACGGCCGCCATGTCGCTGCCGGACCTGCCGGTGCACCCGCGCGTGGCCGGCGCGATGTGCTGCCGACCGGCCGTAATCTGTTCACCGCCGATCCACGCACCATGCCGACGCCGACATCCTTCGATCTCGGCAGGGCGGCCTCCGACGAGGTCTTGCGCAGCTATATGCAATCGCATGGCGACTGGCCGCGCTCGCTGGTCATCGACCTGTGGGGCTCGGCGTCGCTGCGCACCGGCGGCGAGGAGATCGCGCAAGGCCTGGCGTTGATGGGCTGCCGGCCGCAATGGGATTCCGCCACCGGGCGTGTCACCGGCATCGAGGTGCTGCCGCCGGCCACGCTTGGCCGCCCGCGCGTCGACGTCACCTGGCGCATATCGGGCCTGTTCCGCGACATGTTCCCGACCCAGATCGCCCTGATCGACGCTGCCGCCAATGCCGTCGCCGCCCGCGACGAGGACGCGTCCGAAAACCCGCTCGCCGCAAGGACCCGCGCTGACGGGAAGATCAGCCCGCGCATTTTCGGCACCTCGCCCGGCACCTATGGCGCCGGTGTCGAGGATTTATTGTCGAGCGGCGACTGGGCCGCGCGCGAAGAAATCGGCCGCGCCTACCTCGACGCCACCTCGCATGCCTATGGCGGCGCAGAGGGCGAAGGGATTTCGGCGCCCGGCGCCTTCGAGGATCGTATCGCCGAGGCGGACCTTCTCGTCCATACCGGCGACGATCCCGGCCGCGACATCCTCGAAGGCTCCGCCGACGTCGCCTTCATCGGCGGCTTTTCGGCAGCACTTGCCGCACTCGGCAAGAACGCCGATGTCATCGTGCTCGACACCACCGATCCGCAAAAACCCAAGCCGCGCTCGGTTGGAGAAGCGGTATCTCGGGTAGTTCGCGCCCGCGCGGTCAACCCGCGCTTCATTGCCGGCCAGATGCGGCACGGGCCGCGCGGTGCCTCGGAGTTCGCCGAGACGGTCGACCGTCTCGTCGGCTTTGCCGAGACCACCTATGCCATACCGGGCGCGCTGATCGAGGCCGTGCACGACGCCTATCTCGGCGACCCCATTGTCCGGGCGTTCATCCTGCGCGAGAATCCGGCGGCGGCGAAGGTCATCGCCGAGCGTTTGCTGTCGGCACGGCGGCGCGGTCTCTGGCATCCGCTGCGCAATTCCATCGATGACGCTCTCGCCACACTGATTGCCGAAGTCCAGGCGCTGGAGGTTGCGGCATGAACGCCTTCTCCCGACGCGGCGCCTGCCCCGCTTTGTCGACGCCGATGCAGACCGGCGACGGCCTTCTGGTGCGGCTCAACCCGGTCGCTGGAGGACTCTCGCCGAAATCCTTGATCGGACTCGGTGAATCCGCCTTGCGGCACGGCAACGGCATCATGGAAGTGACCGCACGCGGCAGCCTGCAGATACGCGGCCTGACGCCGGCAAGCGCGCGGCTGCTGGCGGTGGAGGTCGATGCACTTGGCATTGCCGTGCGCACCGGCGTGCCGGTCGAGACCGGTCCACTGGCAGGGCTCGACACCAAGGAGATCGTCGATCCGCGCCCGCTGGCGGAGCGGATTCGGGCGGCAATTGATGAAGCTGGGCTGGCACAGCGCCTTGGCCCGAAGGTCTCGGTGATTGTCGACGGCGGCGGACGGCTGACAATGGATGCGGTTACCGCCGACGTGCGGCTCGTCGCAACGCGCACCAATGCGGGAATCAAGTGGCAGGTGGCTGTCGCGGGTGATGGGCAGAATGCGAAGCCGCTCGTTACGCTGGAAGACGATGCGGCGCGCGATATTGCAGTCGCGATGCTCAGGATGATCGCCGAAAAAGGCCGCGAAGCCCATGCACGGGATTTGACGGAAAGGCAGTTAATATCCCTCGCAAGCTGGCATTCCTTCGCGCCCCCCTCTGTCCTGCCGGACATCTCCCCCACTTGGGGGGAGATCGGCAGCTTCGCCGGCGGCTCCCCCTCGGCATCTTTGGCGATTGGCGAAAGCGGAGATGAGGGCGCAATCTCCCCCCAAGTGGGGGAGATGTCCGGCAGGACAGAGGGGGGCGCCGTAGAGCGCCTTCCTGTTCCGGCTCGCTTCCCCATTGGCATTTTCGATCTGACAGATGGCCGTGCTCTCGGCATCGGCCTGCCCTTCGGCAGCATGCCAGCGAAAAAGCTCATCGACCTCACGCGACACGCCATCACCTTCGGCGCAACCCAAATCCGACTCGCGCCACAACGCGCGCTGCTTTTCGTCGGCCTCTCCCCGACCGCCTGCCACTCACTTCAGGAAGCCGCCGCCACCCTTGGCTTCGTAACCAACGCCACCGATCCGCGCACCAGGATCGCCGCCTGCCCCGGTGCGCCGGCCTGCGCCTCCGGCCGGATCGCCACCCGCGACATCGCCGAGACCATCGCTACGGAAAACGGTGACATCCTCGATTCCTCCTTCATGCTGCACATTTCCGGCTGCGCCAAGGGTTGTGCGCATCCCGGCTCGGCGGCGCTGACACTGGTCGGCGGCGATAATGGAGCCGGACTTGTCGTGGACGGGACGGCGAAGGCCCTTCCTGCCGGATACAGGCCAGGCTATGACGCCGCGCGCGGCGTTGGCCGCGTTGCCGCAGCGATCCGCCGCACACGACTTCGAGGTGAAACCGCCGCCACTTGCCTGGCAAGGCTTGGCGCGGCCGAAATCATCGAAACTTACCGACAGGAATGAGCATGCCCGCCCACATCGCCTACGACTATATCCATGACGGCACGGCGATCTATGAGCGCTCCTTCGCCATCATTCGTGCCGAGGCCGACCTATCGCGGTTTTCCAACGCCGAGGCCGATGTCGCCATTCGCATGATCCATGCCTGCGGACAGGTCGAGGCCAGCAGGCACTTCGTTTTTTCAGCGGATTTTGTAGCCGCCGCGCGCACGGCGCTGGCGGCCGGCGCGCCGATCTTCTGCGACGCCGAGATGGTCTCGCACGGTGTGACGCGCGCGCGGCTGCCGGCCGGCAACGAGGTGATCTGCACGCTGCGCGACCCGCAAACCTCCGACATCGCGAAAAGGATCGGCAACACCCGCTCGGCCGCGGCCATCGACCTGTGGGGCGAGCGCATGGCAGGTTCGGTCGTCGCCATCGGCAATGCGCCGACAGCACTTTTCTACCTGCTGGAAAGGCTGCGCGACGGTGCGCCCAAACCGGCTGTTATCATCGGCATGCCGGTCGGTTTCGTCGGTGCTGCCGAATCGAAGGACGCGCTGGCCGAGAATTCCTATGGCGTGCCCTACGCCATCGTGCGCGGCAGGCTGGGCGGCAGCGCCATGACCGCCGCAGCAATCAACGCATTGGCGAGGCCGGGCCTGTGAACGCGATTGTAAAAGGCCGGCTTGTCGGCGTCGGCACCGGTCCCGGCGACCCCGAGCTGCTGACGCTCAAGGCCGTGCGCGCGCTGGCCGAGGCCGACGTGGTGGCGCATTTCGCCAAGCGCGGCAACAACAGCAACGCGCGCGCCATCGTCGGCGCCCATTTTCGTCCTGATTTGATCGAGTTGCCGCTGCTCTATCCCGTCACCACCGAAATCGACAAGGATCACAGCGATTATCGGTCGCAGATAGCGGATTTCTACGAGGAGGCGGCCGAAAAGGTCGCCGAGCATCTCAGCGCCGGCAGGATGGTCGCGGTGCTTTCGGAAGGCGACCCGCTGTTCTACGGCTCCTACATGCACCTGCATGTCAGGCTGGCGCACCGCTTTCCAACAGAGGTCATTCCCGGCGTCACTGCCATGTCCGGCTGCTGGTCGGCCACCGGAACGCCGATCGTCCAGGGCGACGATGTATTGACCGTGCTGCCGGGCACGATGAGCGAATTCGAGCTGACCCGCCGCCTCGCCGACACCGATGCCGCCGTCATCATGAAGGTTGGCCGCAACCTGCCCAAGATCAGGCGCGCGCTGGAGGCGACCGACAAGCTGGCGCGTGCCGTCTATGTCGAGCGCGGCACCATGTCGGGCGGCGTCTCGATGCGGCTGGCCGACAAGCAGGACGACAAGGCGCCCTACTTCGCCATCGTGCTGGTCGCCGGCTGGTCCGGCCGCCCTGAAGCGTTGGTGGAGTCCGGGGCATGAGCGGCCGCCTGACCGTCATCGGCCTTGGGCCCGGCAATGCCGACCAGGTGACGCCGGAAGCGAGCCGCGCCGTCGCCGAGGCAAAATTCTTTTATGGCTATAAGCCTTATCTCGACCGGCTCGATCTGCGCCCCGACCAGACTCGCGTCGCCTCGGACAATCGCGAAGAGCTGTCCCGCGCCAAGGACGCGCTGGCGATGACCGCGCAGGGTCACGATGTCGCCGTCGTCTCGGGCGGCGATCCCGGCGTCTTTGCCATGGCAGCGGCGGTCTGCGAGGCGATCGAGGCCGGCCCGGCGGAATGGCGTGCCGTCGACGTTGCAATGCTGCCCGGCATCACCGCCATGCTCGCGGTCGCTGCCCGCATCGGCGCACCGCTCGGCCATGATTTCTGCGCCATCTCACTGTCCGACAATCTGAAACCTTGGGACCTGATCGAATTGCGCCTGCTGGCGGCGGCCGGCGCCGGCTTCGTCATTGCGCTCTACAATCCGATCAGCAAGGCACGCCCCTGGCAGCTTGGCCGCGCCTTCGAATGCCTGACGGCGATCCTGCCCGGCACCACGCCGGTCGTCTTCGGCCGTGCCGCCGGCCGCCCCGACGAGCGCATCGAGGTCGTTTTGCTGGCGGACGCCGACGCGGAAAAGGCCGATATGGCGACCTGCATCATCATCGGCTCGCCGGAAACCAGGATCATCAAACGCGGCGACCGGCCAGCGCTGGTCTACACGCCGCGTTCAGCAGCGGGCCCAAGAAAATGACTGACCATCGCGGCAAGAGCTTCGACGGTCTCAGCCGACGTAACGTCCGGCAGCGCTGGCCTGCGGATCATGACCACCTCGATGCCAAGCGCCCGCGCCGCCGCGATCTTGCCGTAGGTCGCCTCGCCGCCACTGTTCTTGGACACGACGACATCGATGTGGTGGTCGCGAAGCAGCGCATGTTCGTCCGCTTCCCGGAACGGCCCGCGCGCCAAGAGATAGGTCGCGTCGGGTACAGCGAGTCTTGGTTCGACCGGATCGACGCTGCGGATCAGATAGTGATGCTGGGGAGCGGCCTCGAACGCGGCGACCTCCTGCCGCCCGAGCGCCAGGAAGACGCGGCGTGGAGCCGATCCCAGCACCTTCATCGCGTCGGTTACTCCATCGACGAGCGTCCAGCGGTCGCGTTCGGCTGGCTCCCAGCCGGGGCGCCTGAGCGCAATGATAGGCACACCGGCCTCATGCGCCGCTTCCGCCGCATTGGCGGAGATCTGCGCCGCATAGGGATGCGTGGCGTCGATCAGCAGGCCGACGTCGGTCTCGCGGAGGTACGCCGCCAGTCCATCGGCGCCGCCGAAACCACCCACCCTCGTCGGAACGCCTTGCGCCACCGGGCTTTCAGTGCGGCCGGCCAGCGACAGCGTGAGCGACACATCGGTGCGCGCGGCCAGCTTTCCCGCCAGTTGCCGGGCTTCGGTTGTTCCGCCGAGGATCAGAATGCGGTGGGTCATCATGCCTGCTGAGGGTCCGCGCGGCGCCAAGCTCAACTCAAGATGGCTAACAATCGTCGGCATCGGCGAGGACGGTGTAGCGGGTCTCGGTGACGAGGCCAAGCGGTTGATCGCCGAGGCCGAATTCGTCTTCGGCGGCACGCGTCACCTTGCCCTTGTCGCGTCTTTCGCCAAAGGCGAAGCACGCCCTTGGCCGACCCCTTTCGATGCTGGGATGCGCGACGTGCTGGCGCTTGCGGGCAAAAAGGTCTGCGTGCTGGCCTCGGGCGATCCGTTCTTCCACGGTGTCGGCGTCACCCTCATCCGTAAGGTGGCGGCGGAGGAGATGCGCGTCATCCCCGCACCTTCGGCCTTCTCGCTGGCTGCCGCCCGCCTCGGCTGGGCGCTGCAGGATATCGAGACCATTTCGCTGCACGGCCGCTCGCTCGACCTGATCCGGCCGCTGCTTCACCCCGGCAGCCGCATCCTCGCGCTGACCTCGGACGGCGATGCGCCGGCAGCGATTGCACGCCTGTTGACCGAGCTCGACTTCGGCCCTTCTCGGCTGACAATCCTGGAGGCGCTGGGCGGCCCGAACGAAAGGCTGCGTTCGGCGCGAGCCGACGCCTTCGACCTTGAAAAGATCAATCCACTCAACGTGCTGGCGATCGAAGTTGACTCAACTCCAGAAGCACGCGTCCTGCCGCTGACCTCAGGCCTTGCCGACCATTTGTTCGAGCATGACGGCCAGATCACCAAGCGCGAGATCCGCGCGATTACCCTGTCCGCCCTCGCCCCCAGGCGCGGCGAGTTGCTGTGGGATATCGGCGCCGGCTCCGGTTCGATAGGCATCGAATGGATGCTGACCCATCCCTCGCTGCGCGCCATTGCCGTCGAGGCCGATCCGACCCGCGCCGCCCGCATCCACCGCAACGCTTCACACTGTGGCGTGCCCGACCTTGTCGTCGTTGAAGGCTCGGCACCAAAGGCGCTTGCCAAGCTAGGCACGCCGGATGCGATCTTCATCGGCGGCGGCGGCAGCGATAGCGGCGTGCTGGGCGCGGCCATCAAGGCCCTGCGTGTTGGCGGCCGGTTGGTTGCCAATGCGGTGACGCTGGAGATGGAGGCGCTGCTGCTTGTCCATCACGCTTCGCTCGGCGGCGATCTCACCCGCATCGCGCTATCGCGTGTGTCACCGGTCGGATCGATGCAGGCCTGGCGGCCAGCGATGCCGGTCACCCAATGGAGCTGGGTCAAGCCATGATGGTCGCGGGCATCGGCAGCCGCAAGGGCGTCAGCGCAAGGGATGTGCTTGCCGTCATTGAAACCGCGCTGGAAGCGCACGGGCTGGCGATGACGGCGCTTTCGGCGCTCGCAACTGCTTCTCTGAAGCAGAACGAGCGGGCAATCTTCTCTGCCGGGCGCGAGCTCGCCCTGCCCGTGATCATTGTCGAGGACGATGCGCTCAAGGCCGCGTCGTCGCGCGCAATCAGCCGCTCGAGCCTGTCGCAGGAGCGTGCCGGCACGCCGTCGGTTTCCGAAGCCTCCGCGCTTGCCGCTGCCGGAAAAGACGCGAAACTGCTTGGGCCGCGCATTGTGCTTGGCCCGGTCACCTGCGCCATCGCCATCAGCGGAGACGCGGCATGACGGTCCATTTCATCGGCGCCGGACCGGGCGCGGCCGACCTCATCACCTTGCGTGGCAGCCGACTGCTGGCAAGCTGCCCGGTCTGCCTCTATGCCGGCTCGATCGTCGCGCCCGAGCTGCTGCAGCACTGCGCACCTGGCACGAAGTTGATAGACACCGCGCCGATGTCGCTCGACGAGATCGAGACCGCATATCTCGATGCCCACGAGGCCGGCCATGATGTCGCCCGCCTGCATTCCGGTGATCTCTCGGTGTGGAGCGCCGTCGCCGAGCAGATCCGCCGGCTGGAGAAGCACGGCATCGCCTACACGCTGACGCCGGGCGTGCCTTCCTTCGCCGCCGCCGCGGCAGCGCTGCGCCGCGAACTGACCATTCCCGAGGTCGCGCAGAGCCTGGTGCTGACCCGTATCTCCGGCCGTGCGTCAAAAATGCCGCCCGGCGAAACCCTGGCCGGTTTCGGCCGCACTGGTGCGACGCTGGCCATTCATCTTGCCATCCACGCCATCGACCGCGTCGTCGCCGAACTGACGCCATTCTATGGCGCCGATTGCCCGGTGGCGGTCGTCTTCCGCGCCTCCTGGCCGGACGAGCGCGTGCTGACCGGCACGCTGGCGACGATCGAGGCGCAGTTGGCCGCCGATCCGATGGAACGCACGGCGATCATCTTCGTCGGCCGCTCGCTGGCAGCCGAAGGCTTTGGCGAGAGTTCACTTTACGACGCCCACTATCAGCGGCGTTTTCGCGGACGGGACGGATTGTGAACGACGGCACCAGAAACAGAAGTGGAAACGCTTCAGTCGAACAGGCTTTGGCCCGGCTGAACTTCAAACCGCGCCAGCTGGAGCCGGGCCATGTCTGGCTCGCCGGCGCCGGCCCCGGCGATCCCGGCTGCCTGACGCTGGAAGTGCTGGCGGCACTTGGGCAGTGCGATGCCCTCGTCTACGACGCTCTGGTATCTCCCGATGTCGTGGCAGTGGCGGCGAGTGCCGAGCTGTTTTACGCCGGCAAGCGCGGCGGCCAACCGTCGATGAAGCAGGACGACATCACCGCTTTGCTGGTGCGGCTGGCGCGCGAGGGCCGGCGCGTCGTCCGTCTGAAGGGCGGTGATCCCTATATTTTCGGACGTGGCGGCGAAGAGGCGCTGGCGCTTGCCCGCGAAAACATCCCGTTCCGCGTCCTGTCCGGCCTCACCTCGGGCCTCAGCGCGCTTGCCGGTGCCGGCATCCCCGCCACCATGCGCGGCATCAACAAGGCGGTGATCCTGGCGACCGGCCACGCCGCCGGCACCGATGACGACCTCGACTGGGCGGCAATCGCACGCACCGGCCAGCCGGTCGTCGTCTATATGGGTATGGCCAATCTGCCGCTGATCGCCGGCGCGCTGCTCGAGGGTGGGCTGGCGCCGTCGACGCCGGCGGCGGTGATTGTTGCCGCAACAACGCCGCAGGAGCGCATCGTTGTCGCCACGCTCGCCACCATCGCCGAGGAAGCGGCTGCAGCCGGGTTGACCTCACCGGCGCTGATCGTCGTCGGCGGCATCGTTGCGATGCGCGCGGCATTGGCGGGCGAGCCATGACCCGCGCGATCATCATCGGCGCACCACGCTCGGGTTCGGGCAAGACCAGCGTCACCATCGGCATCTTGCGCGCACTCGCCCGGCGCGGCCTGAAAGTGCGCGGCGCCAAATCCGGCCCCGATTATATCGACCCCGGCTTCCACACAGCCGCCACGGGCTTGTCCGGCGTCAATCTGGACAGCTGGGCGATGCCGCCTGCGTTGCTCAACGCGCTGGCAAGTGACGCGACCGAAGATGCCGATTTCATCTTCCTCGAAAGCGCCATGGGCCTGTTCGACGGCATCCCATCTGCTCCGGGCCGCACCGGCTCGGCCGCAGACCTCGCCCGGCTCTACGGCCTGCCTGTACTGCTGGTGCTCGACGTTTCCGGACAGTCGACCACGGCGGCAGCCGTCGCCAAGGGTTTTGCTACCTACGATCCCGATGTGCGTATGGCCGGCGTCGTGCTCAACCGGCTGGGCAGCGAGCGTCACCGGCGGCTTTGCAGCGATGCCATCGAGGCGATCGGCCTGCCAGTCGTCGGCGCCATATTGCGCGACCCGACGCTAAACCTGCCGGAGCGCCATCTCGGCCTCGTCCAGGCCGGCGAATATGAGAATTTGATAGTGCATCTCGACCGGCTGGCTGACATGGTCGAAAGATCGCTCGACCTCGACGCCATCATGGCGCTGGCGGCGCCATTGGCGCCCGCTCCCGGCAGTTTCGGCGATGCGCTGCCGCCGCCCGGCCAGCGCATCGCATTGGCGCAGGACGCCGCTTTCACTTTCCTCTATCCGCATGTCGCCACGCATTGGCGCAAGGCCGGGGCGGAAATCGTCCCCTTCTCGCCGCTCGCCGACGAAGCGCCCAGCGACGATTGCGATGTCTGCTGGCTGCCCGGCGGCTATCCCGAGCTGCATGCCGGCCGCCTCGCGGCGGCTGCGAATTTCAGGGCCGGCATGGAAGCGTTTTCCGCAACACGGCCGGTGCACGGCGAGTGCGGCGGCTTCATGGTGCTCGGCGAGGCGCTGGAGGATGCATCGGGCGAGACGCACAGGATGCTCGGCCTGCTCGGCCACTCGACCAGCTTTGCCAAGCGAAAAATGAATCTCGGCTACCGCGAGGCGCGGCTGCGGGCCGATTGCCCGCTGGGAGCCCAAGGCACGCTGATCCGCGGCCATGAATTCCACTATGCGCAGATGACCGCGACCGGCAATGACGAACCGCTGGCCAACCTCGCTGATGGCCAGGGCAATCCGCTCGGCGCCTCCGGTTACCGGCGCGGCCATGTCAGCGGCACGTTCTTCCATGCCATTGCGAGAGGCGAATGACGGTCGTCCCCTCACCCCGGCAAGCCCTCGACGACATCGCGCTCTGCCTCGTCTTCTTCACGCGGTTGCCGCTGCCGGTCGTCGATTTTCGGGACCGCAGCCTTGCGGCTGCGATCTGGGCAGCGCCCGTCGCCGGCCTCGCCGTCGCTCTGATTGGTGCGTTGGTCTACGCCATCGGGATCTGGCTCGGCCTTGCCGCCGGCCCGGCAGCGGCACTTGCCCTTGCCGCAACCTTGCTCGCCACCGGCTGCATACACGAAGACGGGCTTTCGGATGTCGCCGACGGTTTTGGCGGCGGCAAGACGCGCGAGAAAAAACTGGAGATCATGCGCGACAGCCGTATTGGCGCCTATGGCGCCTGCGCGCTCGGCATCTCGCTGCTAATCCGCTGGAGCGTGCTTTCGGGTTTCGCTGGCCCCGTCTACGTGTTCTTGGCCCTCGTCGCCGCGCATGCCGCTTCGCGCGGCTTGTTCGGCGCTTTCATGCATCTATTGCCGGCGGCGCGCAGCGACGGGCTCTCGGCCGACGCAGGCATGGTGTCGGCCGAAACCGCCATTGCCGGTGCCGTGCTCGGCGCCGTGGCGCTGCTGGCGCTAGGGTTTGGTGGGGCGGTCGCCGCGCTCATCCTGCTCGGCCTGTTGTTTGCCGCCTTCCGCGAGCTGTGCCGCAACCAGATCGGCGGCCAGACCGGCGATACGGTCGGCGCCCTGCAGCAGCTTGGCGAAATCGCAGTCCTGCTCGTCGCTTCCGTTTGCCTTTCCTGACTCTGTTTCGGAGACTTTGCCCCCATGCCTTTCAAATCGCTCGATGAACTGCGCGCGACCTGCCTCGATCTGCCTGCGGGCAGCGACGCCGCGGCCAGTGCTGTTGCCCGCCGCCAGGACACGCTGACCAAGCCGCAAGGCAGCCTTGGCCGGCTGGAAAGCATCGCCGCCTGGCTGGCCCGCTGGCAGGGCCGCGACATGCCGCAGCTCGACCGCGTCAAAGTCTTCGTCTTCGCCGGCAACCACGGCGTCACCGCACAGGGCGTGTCCGCCTTCCCGTCGGAGGTCACCGTACAGATGGTGGCGAATTTTGCCGGCGGCGGCGCCGCGATCAACCAGCTCGCCCGCATCGCCGGCGCCGAGCTCGATGTCATTCCGCTCGATCTTGATCATCCGACCGGCGATTTCACGCAAATGCCGGCGATGGACGACGAGGCCTTCCTCGCCGCCGTCTCGGCCGGCTACGGCGCGGTGACGAAAGACCTCGATCTCGTCTGTTTCGGTGAAATGGGCATCGGCAACACCACGCCGGCGGCTGCCATTTCGGCCGCCCTGTTTGGCGGCGGCGCGGAAAAATGGACCGGGCGCGGCACCGGCGTCGACGATGCCGGCCTTATACGCAAGATCACCGCCATAGAGGCCGGCCTCAAGCGCCACGTCGAGGCCCTTGCCGACCCCCTGAAGATCGCGGCAGTGCTTGGCGGACGCGAGCTCGCCGCCATTTTCGGCGCCACGCTGGCCGCGCGCCATTTAGGCGTGCCGGTGTTGCTCGACGGCTTCGTCTGCACTGCCGCCGCCGCACCGCTGGCAAAATTGCACCCCGCCGGCCTCGCCCACACGCTCGCCGCGCATGTCTCGGCCGAATCCGGCCATCGCCGCCTGCTCGAAGCGCTCGGCCTGCCGCCGCTGCTCGATCTCGGCATGCGGCTCGGCGAAGGCTCAGGCGCCTGCCTCGCCGTCAACATCGTCCGCTCGGCGCTCGAATGCCATGCCCGCATGGCAAGTTTTGCTGAGGCTGGTGTTTCGGAAAACTAGCCTCAACTGGTGGCGGAATCGGCATTACCAGGGAGCTTGGGGAACCTTTGAGCCGTCCGCTCCCAGTTCTTGCTTTGAGCGAGCTTGTCAAACTGGGTGACAGCTTTCTTTAAACACCCGAAAAGATCTCTGAGATAGCTATCTGTCAATCTCAGCTGTGATTCCTCAACTTCTATGCCCTCCGGCAGAAGCTCCAACTGGCTTGCGCGAAGAAATCCAGCGCTATGGGCGATAACGTTTCGCAGAAAGTATGCTCCTTGAAGCGTCGGAACCACGCTATTTGGGAACTGGATGTGCAACTTGGACTGCAGATATTTTTGCAAGTCGTTGAAATTTTTTCTTCCTATATCCTCAATTTCACGCTCAGCAAGAAAGTCAACGATTCGGTCCCTCGCCGAAACAATCTCTCTCATTTCAATCAATTTTTGAGACTCGAGAAGATGTGGATTGCTTACGAAAATTTCGGCCAGCGCCGATTGCAAATACCCCTCAAACGCGCTCCACGCGGACACAAGTAGAACATTGTAAAGATAATAATCAAGACCACTCAATACGCGAAACTGATAATCTACGACATCGTGGATTAATTTTGCTTCCTTGTTCGACAGCTTTATGCTTATTGTTCCATCCGGAAGATGATTCACACGTACGTCGTCGCCTTCATCATCTTCTACGTCACCTCGATCAATAGCGGCAACAATTTTAGAAAGAATATCTTCAGATGTTTTCTTTGATCTTGCGATACCCTCGGAGGAACCCTTCAACAGCAGCTCGATTCTGCTCATATTTAGAATAAAAATACTTCTAGCGCTTTTGTCTTTCAGGGTTGCGACAAGACTGAATGAACTACTGGAAAGTTCATCGGGCGGCGGCTCCTCGCTCACGTCAGAAATCCCTCCAGCCGGTCCAGGTTCGATCGCGACAAGATCGTATATTTTCAGTACTTTGAATAGGCTGCCAACTCGGCAGCTTGAATGAGCTACCTTCAACATGGATGCCATATTCAGGACGCATCCAGCGGAGTCTCGACAAGTCCGCGTAGCGGCGTCGGCGGCCCTCGTGAGTTAATGTTCGACGTTAGGACCGTTCTGGGGTCTTTCCACCAAATCTAGGAGATTTTTGGTGGGTGCGACAGGGATCGAACCTGTGACCCGCTGATTAAGAGTCAGCTGCTCTACCAACTGAGCTACGCACCCACTCGCCGGTAAAACCAGCGTCGGCGGGCATATAGCTGCCGCCATCCGCCATGTCCAGCCCTGCCGGATTCATTTCCCGACAAATCGCCTCGAGCCAATGGCGATCAAACAAACAACCGGCCTTCCGCCACCTTGACGGCATGGCCGCCGATACGGGCGGCGGCGAGTTTGCCGCCTTCGACAGTCAGTTCGAGGCGGATGCGCGAAGGCCGCCCCATCTCCAGGCCTTGCTCGATCCAACGCTGGGAAACACCCTCCCTCGGGCCGTCGAAATGCATGATCGCGCCGGCAAAGGCCGCCGCCGCTGAACCGGTCGCCGGATCTTCATAGGAAGGATTGCCCGGCACAATCATACGGACATGGAAGGCGCTGTCGTGGTTCACCGTCTCGCGGCAGTAGACATACGGACTGGCGAAGGCCCATTCGCTCTTGCGGGGTGCCAATTCCGACCATGCCTGGTTGTCCAGCCTTATCCGGGCCGCCGCCTCCAGATCGGCGACCGGGATGGTGACATAGGGAACGCCGGCCGACCAGAACGAAACGCGGTGATTCTCGAAGCCGATTTCGTGCGGCCCCAGGCCAAGCGCCGCGCCGATCGCCTCCGGGTCGGCCGACAATTCCAGCTGCTCCGGCAGTTTGGCCAGGTCGAACTCGGCAAAGGTGGCGCCGCCGTGCTTGCTGACGGCGCAGCGCACCGGGCCGATGTTTTCTTCCAGGACAAAGATGCCGGCCGTGTCGCCATCGCCAGCCATTTCGGCAAGCGCGATCGCGGAGCCGACGGTCGGATGGCCGGCGAACGGCATTTCGTAATCGGGCGTGAAGATGCGGATGCGGGCGCGGTGCTTGGGATTATCGGGCGGCAGCACGAAGACCGTTTCCGACAGGTTGAACTCACGTGCGATGGCCTGCATGGCGGCCGTGTCCAGCCCCTTGCTGTCCAGCACGACGGCCAGCGGATTGCCGGCCAGCCGCTCGGTCGTGAACACGTCGTAAAGTAAGTAATTCCGGGTCAGCATTGTAGAAAGCCTTCTGCCTCAATCCCAACATGGGCGAAATTTAATTTGATATTTGAACCATTAGGCCTGATCTGTGCACTGATTGGGACATCACTGATATTATAGGGGTCCGGCGTGGACCAGATTGTCAATCTGCCAAAAGTGGAATCCGCTTCCACCATCGAGACGGCGCTCGGGCTTGACCACCAGGGTCTGAAGAAGAAACGCCGCCGCTTCTGGCTCTATGGCCTGCTTGCGCTGATCGTCATCGCGGCTGGCATCGCCGGCTACCAATGGTATGCCGGGTCTCCCGCCAAGATCGACTATACCACGGTGCCGGCCGCTGTCGCCGACCTCACGGTCGAGGTATCGGCGACCGGCACGCTGCAGCCGCTCACCCAGGTCGACATTTCGAGCGAGCTGTCCGGCGTCGTCCGCTCGGTCGCTGTCAACGAGAACCAGCAGGTGAAGAAGGGAGATGTGCTGGCGGCGCTCGACACGGCCAAGCTGGAGGTGCAGATCGAGCGTGCCGAGGCTTCCGCCAAAGCGGCGGCCGCCAATGTCGAGGACGCCACCGTAACCCTGACCGAAAACGAACGGGCGCTTGTGCGCGCGGCGGCACTCACCAAGCGCGGCATGGCGACGGACCAGTCGCTTGAAGCGGCGACCGCGACGCGCGACCGCTCCAAGGCAGCGCTCGACAGCGCCAAAGCCAATCTTGCCATCGCCAATGCCGATCTCAAGGCGCAGCAGACGGACTTCGCCAAGAGCACCATCTATGCACCCATCGACGGCATCGTTCTGACGCGCTCGGTCGATCCCGGCCAGACGGTCGCCTCCTCGCTGCAGGCGCCGGTGCTGTTCGTCATCGCCGCCGACCTCAAAAACATGGAATTGAAGGCAGCGGTCGACGAGGCCGACATCGGCGCGGTCAAGCCCGGCCAGCATGCCCGCTTCACCGTCGATGCCTTTCCGGAACGGCCGTTCGATGCCGAGATCCGCGACATCTCCTATGCTTCGGTCACCACTGACGGCGTCGTGACCTATGACGCGCGGTTCGAAGTCGACAACAACGAGCTTCTGTTGCGGCCGGGCATGACTGCCACCGTTTCGGTCGTCACGAAGCAGGCAAAAGGCGTGCTCACCGTGCCGTCGACGGCTTTCCGTTACCGGCCGGCGCAAACAGCCGCCCGCGGGTGGAGCCTGAGCGACCTGTTCACGGGCCGCATGGGCCGTCCGGGCGGCAACCGCCAGCGCCAGGTGACGACGACCCCTACCGACGGCTCACGCACGCTCTACGTGCTCGAGAATGGCCGGCCTCGGCCGGTCAACGTCAAGGTCGGCTCCACCGACGGCGAATTGACCGAGATCACCTCCGGCCTCGAAGAAGGCGCGCAAGTCATCACCGCCGCTCAGCAGCGGAGCTGAGACCATGGCGGCGGGCGCGACCCTCATCACCTTCGACAAGGTCTGGAAAAGCTACGGCCAGGGCGAGGCCACGGTCCATGCGCTGGCCGGCGTCGATCTTGCCATCCGCAGCGGCGAATTCGTCGCCATCATGGGTCCGTCCGGCTCGGGCAAGTCGACGGCGATGAACATCATCGGCTGCCTCGACACGCCGACCGCCGGAACCTACAGCTTCATGGGCATCGACGCCGGCCGTCTCGACCGCAACCGTCGCGCCATGCTGCGCAATCTCTATGTCGGCTTCGTCTTCCAGGGCTACAATCTGCTGCCGCGCACCACGGCGGTGGAAAATGTCGAACTACCGCTGATCTATCGCGGCGTCGCCGCCCGCGAACGCCACGACCTGGCCATGAAAGCGCTGGCCGAAGTCGGCCTTGTCGGCCGCGAGCATCACACACCGGCCGAGCTCTCCGGTGGCCAGCAGCAGCGCGTGGCGATCGCACGCGCCATCGTCACCAGGCCGACCCTGCTCGTCGCCGACGAACCGACCGGCAATCTCGATACCGCCCGCACCCACGAGATCATGGAACTCTTGACCAGGCTGAACACTGAGCTTGGCCTCACCATCGCCATGGTCACGCATGAGGCCGATGTCGCTGCCTATGCGGAGCGCACGATTCGCTTCCTCGACGGCCACGTCGCCTCCGACACCGTGAATCTCGAGATGGTGTCACCATGATCTGGGAAACCGTCCGCCTCTCGCTGCTTTCGGTCCGCCGCAACGTGCTGCGCTCGTTTTTGACGCTGCTCGGCATCGTGATCGGCGTCGCCGCCGTCATCGCCATGCTCACGATCGGCTCGGGCACCACCGAGAAGGTAAAGGCCGATATCTCCAAGCTCGGCAGCAATCTGCTCGTCGTCCGTTCCGGCCGTCCCGCGGGGCCCGGCGGACCGGGAGGGCTCGACCAGGTGGTCCGTCCGCTTGCCCAAAAGGACCTTGCCGCGCTCGTCACCCATCTGAGCGGCGCCCGCGCCATCTCGCCGGCCTCGCAGAAGCAGGTCCGCGTCATCTTCGGCACCGAAAGCCTGACATCGGGTGTCACCGGCACCGATAGCGCCTATCTCGATGCGCGCGACTGGAAGCTGGTTTCGGGCCGCCCGTTCAGCGATTCGGAGACCCGCTCGGGCACCGGCGTCTGCCTGATCGGCGAAACGGTGCGCCAGCAGTTCTTTGGCGCAGGCGACCCCGAAGGCGAGATCATTCGCGTCAATCGCACATCCTGCAAGATCATCGGCCTGCTCGAGCCGAAGGGCTATACCGGCTTCGGCCAGGACCAGGACAACGTCGTGCTGATGCCGCTCGCCGCCTATCAACGCCGCATTGCCGGCAATCGCGACATCGAGTCGATCTACGTCGCCGCCGATGACAGGACGCCGACCACCGAGCTGCTGCCGCGAGTCGAGGACATCTTGCGCGACACACGCCGCATCACACCCGACCGCGAGGACGATTTCTCGATCCGCGACATGACCCAGATCGCCGACGCCATGGCGAGCGCCACCACGACGATGACCGGCATGCTGGGCGCGGTCGCCGGCGTCAGCCTGCTCGTCGGCGGCATCGGCATCATGAACATCATGCTGGTGTCGGTCACCGAACGCACACGCGAGATCGGCATAAGGCTGGCCATCGGCGCGCATGAAAAGCACATCCTCATCCAGTTCCTGGTCGAGGCGACCGTGCTGTCGCTGCTCGGCGGCATTATCGGCATCCTGATCGGCCTGGCGCTGGCCGGCCTGGCCTCGCTGACGCTGGCCATCCCGTTCGCGCCAAGCCCGGCGGTCATCCTGCTCGCTGTCGGCTTCTCGGCGCTGATCGGCATGGTGTTCGGCTTCTTCCCGGCGCTGCGTGGCGCACGGCTCGATCCGATCGACGCGCTGAGGCATGAATAGCGCGGCGCAGCGTGCGCCGCCTTCAGACGTTCCCCGAAATTTTTATCCTGCCCCCACCTTGCCCTCTGTCGCCGCACGGTTTGCGGTGATAGCAATCGCCTTGGGGACATGGGGGGAATAGTGGGATGAGCAAGAAAGAGCGAGTAATTTTGATAACGGTGATCGTCGAGGCCGCATTGGCGGGGCTCTGGTGGTACTTGGCCAGCTATGGCATGGCCAACCCCGATCATGTCACCGCCGATTTCCAGCAGGTTGTCGGTCAGACGATGGGAACGGCGATGGGGGCGCTGCTCGGTGTCGGCGTCATGCTGTTTTTCGTCGCCGCCCGCAACGATCGCAAAACCATCGAAAACAAAATGCGCCGTTAGAGCGACGTGCATCCACTTGGACGCACAAAGTACGCTCTAACACTTTGAACCTGTGCATCGCGCTTTCCGAAAATCGATTCCGATTTTCGGGCCGATGCATTAGTCCTTGTCGGCAAAATGCCACTCGATCAGTGGCTTCATATGCGGCATCAGCCCGTCCGGCAGGTCATCGGCGTTGCGGATGATGACAGGCCCTTCGATTTCCGGCTCGGCCTCGGCCGCGACAAAGGCGCTGATGCGCTGCGCGATCTCGTCGGCGGATGCCGTCTCGCGATAGCGGCGAAAGATCACTGTGCCGCTTGCTGTCGACAGGGCGTAATAACGCTTGCCGCGTGTTACGCCGGCAAGGTCGAGGCCGGTTTCTTCCCGCACCTCGCGGATCATGTTGAAGTCGACATCGACAAGGCCGCCGCGGAAGTCGGTTGGCTCGAATGAGCCGGCGGCGAAGTAGACGCGGCCGGCATTGACCGTGTGCGACGCCATGCGGATCGCGACCAGCGCATTGTCGCCGGCGACCAGCATGGCATGGGCATAGGCGTGCTCTGCCCCAGCCACCTGACGATTGCCGCGCCAAAGCATGAAGGTCGAGTAGCGCACCGCATGGCAGCGGCCGACAAGGCTGTTGTCGCGATAGCTGAGCGCCGAAAGCAGCACCACGGTGCCGTCGAACAACGCCGGATTGGCCGCGATCTCACGGCCCCAGTTCTCGGCGATCGCTTGCGCATTGTCGCGTTCGAACGGATGCGGGCCGGGGTCGAGCCTGACATTGACGGCGTCGACCGGCAGGATGACGTTGCGCGGCAGGTCAAAGGTCATCTTACTCTGAGGTGTGTTGAGATTCAGGTCAGGCCGAGCCGAAAATGGTGGTTCCGAGAACCGGAGCGGAGCGTACTTTTGGGTACGTGAGCACCGGAAGCGCAGGAAGCCGCCGCTTGCAGGCCGGCATCACCTGAATATCAACACACCTCAGGCCATGTCCAGGGTGATCGCCACCGGACAATGGTCGGACGCCTTCGGCCGGTCCCAGCCGGCACGCGGAAAGCGGTCCACCTCCTGGCCCGCCGGAAAAATCGTGCGCCAGGGCTGGCCGTTGCGGATGATGTCGGGAACGGCTGTCGTGTTCTTGCCGGCCAGTGCCTTCGACAACAGGATGTAGTCGAGCTGGCACAGATGCCGCTCCTCAGGCCCGCGCGTGTGGTAGAAGGTCCAGCGATCCATCTCCGGCCGCCGCTCGACCGCGTTTTCGCAAAAGCCGCCGGCGGTGAGCACGTTGAGGCAGGACTGGCTCTCGTTGACCACCTCGAAGCGGTAGCCGTCAAAGGCGTCGCCGGAGACCTTTACGCGCTGCCGATAGTCGTTCATGTCGCCGCAGATCGCCCAGCGCTTGTCGGCCGCATGATCCCCACCGAAACGCTCCTCGATGATCCGGCGCACCGCTTGCGCCTCGGCGATGCGCAGCGGCATGGTCGCCTCGCGCCCGTCAAGACCGTTGCGGGGCGAACCCATCGACTTGAAGTGCACGAGATAAAGCGTCAGCGGCACGCCGCCGATCTTCAGGTCGATTTCCAGGCAGTCGCGCCGGAAGATGCGCTGATTGGCCTGATGCCCAAGCGCCGCCAGTTCAGGCGTGTGCAAGCCGAACTGCTCGAACGTGACATAGGCGTGGCTTGTCATGCGCACGAATTCGATCGGCTGGCCTTGCGCGGTCTCGTTGCGCATCATCACGGCGACGTCGATGCCGCGCGAATCGTTGCCGGCGGTGGTGTATTTCTGCCGGTAGCCGTGCCCGACCATCTTGAACAGATAGCCGTATTCGAATGCCTTCAGTGCCTCGATGTTATCGACTTCCTGCATGCAGATGATGTCGGCGCGGGTGGCCGCGATGGCCAGCGCCGTCAACTGGCGCGTATCGTCGGATTGCGCGATCGCCCGCGCCTGCTCCAGCATCTTGTATTCGGCCTCGCTCTGAATGTCGAAGAGCGCCAGCGTGCGATCTTCGTTGAGCTGGTTGCGGTATCCGGAAAAATCAAACCTGTTCATCAGGTTTTCGACATTGAAGGTGGCAAGGCGCAGCGACATGGCGGTGACCTTTGCCCGCAAGCGCGCCCGAAAACAAGGGCCTGCCCTGCCCGCTATGGTTGACGGAACCTCCCGTTCATCCTCCGTTCAGGCGCGAAGTTCCATGAATGATGTTCTTCCCCGGGGTATTCTGGGCGTGGGGCCTGAAATCTCTTGGAGAGTGCAATGAACTCGCTCTTTTCTTCGACGGTCAAATCAGGGCTGATAGCCCTCGGTCTCATCTCCGGCATCACCGCGCCGTCCGCCGCCGGCCCGATCATGCAACCCGAAATTTCGGTGCCCGCCAGCGCCGTTGCACCGACAATCACGCCTGTCCGCGATAGCTGGGCTGGCGGCAACGACCGACGCTTCAACAACTGGCAATGGCGTCGCCATGACGGCCGCCGATTCTCAAGGTCGGGCAATTGGGACCGCGGTAGCTGGCACCGTAGGCACTGGAATCGCGGAGACGACTGGCGTTGGCGTCATCATCGCCGCCATTACCGCGGCCGCTACTACGATGATGGCGCGGGCGCCGCGATTCTCGGCCTCGGCCTCGGGCTCGGCCTTGGCAGCATGTACAGCAACTACAACTATTACGATGCGCCGCCACCGCGCCGCTATTATCGTGCAGGGTCGAGCGCTCACGTCCGGTGGTGCTATAATCGGTACCGCTCGTATCGCGCCTGGGACAACACATTCCAGCCCTATGGCGGTCCACGCCAGCAGTGCTGGTCGCCCTACAGCTGATCGACTGATGCATTCCGGACGGCGCCGTCCCCTCGCGGCGCCGTTTCATCTGCCCCATCTTCTCCTGAACTATTCTCTGTCTGGCCGGGACACCGCGAAATCGTTTTCGCCGCCGACGATAACGCTATGTTTATCAGGCAGGCCTAATTATCTTGCCGATCGCACCACATGAAATGCGACGATCGCCGGGGATTGGGCGCGCGATGGCTGAAGACGAACACAGGGATCAACGCAGGCAGCGCGTCTTCAAGGGCGCGACGATCCTGACCGGCGTGACCAATTCCGAGGTCACATGCACGGTGCGCAACATGCATGCCGGCGGCGCCGAACTGAAGGTCTCGATCGACGCTCGCGTGCCCGACGAGTTCCTGCTCTATGTGCCGACCGACGGCATCGCCTACAAGGCAGCGGTCCGCTGGCGTCGCGAGGACCGCATCGGCGTCATGTTCACCGGCACCGCGCCAAAGCCTCACTGGCACTACGGCTGAACACAGTGTTGGCGCCAGCGGGTCGCCCCACGGCTTGATGCTTCGACACGGGAAGTCCGATGCCAATTCGCCCTGCCGAGTCAGGTGGCGCAGGTTTCGAGAACCGGAGCGGAGCGAACATTAAGTTCGTGAGCACCGGAAGCGCAGAAACCTGCGTCAGATGACCGGCAGGGTAGAATTGGCGCGGGCTTCCTTAATTCTTGGCCCTGTCGACCAGCTTGTTCTTCGAAATCCACGGCATCATGGCGCGCAGCTTGGCGCCGACTTCCTCGATCTGGTGGCTGTCATTGTTGCGGCGGATGCCCTTGAAGCGCGACATGCCGGCGCGGTATTCCTGCATCCATTCCGAGGTGAACTTGCCGGTCTGGATATCCTTCAGCACGCGCTTCATCTCGGCCTTGGTGTCGGCGGTGATGATGCGCGGACCCGATACATATTCGCCCCATTCGGCGGTGTTCGAGATCGAGTAGTTCATGTTGGCGATGCCGCCTTCATAGATCAAATCGACGATCAGCTTGACCTCGTGCAGGCATTCGAAATACGCCATCTCAGGCGCGTAGCCGGCTTCCACCAGCGTCTCGAAACCGGCACGGATCAGTTCGACCAGACCGCCGCACAGCACAACCTGCTCGCCGAACAGGTCGGTCTCGCATTCCTCGCGGAAATTGGTCTCGATGATGCCCGAACGGCCGCCACCGACGCCGCAGGCATAGGACAAAGCCAGATCGAGCGCGTTGCCCGAAGCGTCCTGGTTGACGGCGACCAGGCACGGCACGCCGCCGCCCTTCTGGTATTCGCCGCGCACGGTGTGGCCGGGTCCCTTCGGCGCGATCATGACGACGTCGACCGAGGCCTTCGGCTCGATCAGGCCGAAGTGCACGTTGAGGCCGTGGGCGAAGGCGATCGCCGCGCCGTCGCGGATGTTCGGCGCGATCTCGTTTTTGTAGATGTCGGCCTGCAATTCGTCCGGCGTCGCCATCATCATCAGGTCGGCCCACTTGGCGGCGTCCGCCACGCTCATCACCTTGAGCCCGTCGGCCTCGACCTTCTTGGCGGTCGCCGAGCCGGCCTTGAGCCCGATGGCGATGTCCTTGGCGCCGGAATCCTTGAGATTGAGCGCATGCGCCCTGCCCTGGCTGCCATACCCGATGATGGCGACCTTTTTGCCCTTGATCAGGTTGAGATCGGCGTCGCGATCGTAATAGACACGCATTTTTCTTCCTTCCCGTTTTTGAATTCAGAGGCCTTGCGGCCCGGTTTTTGCTCCGTAGAGAGCGAGAAACTGCTGCGTCGCCCGGACGGCATCGCCGCCGATCGCCGCATCAGTCATTTCCAGCCGGTCGCCGAGCAGAAGGCGAATCTGCACGTCACGGGCGACCAGCCCGAAAAAGGTGCGGAATGCCGCTTCGGCATCCGAGAACTCGAGAAGCCCGGCCTGCTGGCCTGCTTCCAGCACCGGCTTCAGGCGCCTGGCCAGCGCGAAGCGGCCGTTCTCCAGCACGATGGCGCCGAGATCGTCCTTGCCGGATCCGGCGTGACTGACCGCGACGCGGTTGAGCGCGATCGAAGTGTCGCTCGAAATCACCTTGAGCCAGTCCGAAGCGAAGCGCTCGAGGCTCGCCGTCAGCGAGGCAAGATCGAGCCCCTTGCGGTCGACCAGCACCACACGCACCTTGGACGCCTGCCATTGCACCGTTGCCGTCAAAAGCCCGTCGCGATCGCCGAACCATTTGTAGAGCGTTTCCTTGGAACAGCTCGCCCGCCGCGCCACGGCGGTCATGGTCAACTGATCGCCCTCCTCGACCAGCAGGCGAAGGGCAGCGTCGAGCACAGCTTTCTGCCGCTCCGTCAGCGCTTCGCTGGTGTCGATGTCGGCGCTTGCCTGCAACAAACTCTTTTCCTGCTCGAAGACGGCGGCATTCACTCAGAGGCCAGTACCGTACGTTACGGTTCGGCACTTCTATGGCGTATTGTCCGAGCCGGTGCAAGCCCCTATCTCCATTTTGACGCCTTCCAAAAAGGACAGCCCTTACGGAGAACGGCGTATCACGGAGGGAAGATGCTCATCGGCCTGCTCGCCTTGACCGTTACCGCCGCTTTCGCCGGCGCCGCCATCTATGTCAGCGTCGCCGAGCAGCCGGCGCGGCTTCGCCTCGATGACCGGGCGTTGCTGCAGGAATGGCAGCCTTCCTACAAGCGCGGCGCCGCAATGCAGGCGTCGATCGCCGTGGTCGCCTGTGTTCTTGGTGTCGTTGCCTGGTGGCAGACCGGCAGTCTCGCCTATCTGGTCGGGGCGGTGCTGATCATCCTACCCTGGCCATGGACGCTGATCGCAATGATGCCGACAAACCGATTGCTGGAGGCGATGGACGCGGCTGCCACCAATCCGCGGGCCAGGGAATTGATCATCAAATGGGGCAATCTGCATCTGGTTCGCGTCATGCTTGGCGTGCTGGCGGCACTGGCATTCCTCTGGGGCAGTATCTGAGGTCGCGCCAACGGCCACATCACTCCAGGGCGGCTGGATAGCGCAGCCGCCCAAGCAGAGCCGACAAGGTTTCCAGGTCATCGTTGGAAAGCCTGGCACCGACCAGCTCCACGATCGATCGTCCGTAGACGGCCCACATGCGGCGGCGCGTCTCGCGCCCCTTGCCCGTAATGCGGATAGTCTGTCCTCGCCCGTCATCGGCAACCCTGAGCTTCTCGACCAGCCCGTCCGCTTCGAGCCGCGCCAGCAGCCGGGAGATGTTGTATTGCGCAAACAGTGTGCGCTCGATCAGCTGGAATGGCCGCAACCCGCCCTCACCTGCTTCGGCAAGCTCATGCAGCACGTCGTACCAGGCAAGCGGCGGTAAGCTGCTGTCCTTCAGCGCGTCTTCGGCTCTTTCCACCAGCTGGCGCGAAACGCGCATCAGGCGCGCCCAGGCCTTGATGGCCGCGGGCGAAGGATTGGTTTTCTCCGTCATGATTGCAGCATAGGCGATAGATGCAACTGCATCAAGCTTGCCAGTGGATGCAAATGCATCTATATAGATGCAACTGCATTGATAACGGAGGGTGCTACCATGAAACATGAAATCTGCAAGACCGCCGACATCCCGGAGACGGGCAGCCTGGTGGCCGACAAGCTCGTTCTCGTCAGCCACCACCTTTGTCCCTATGTGCAGCGCGCGGCGATCTCGCTCGCCGAAAAGGGCGTGCCGTTCGAACGCCTCACCATCGATCTTGCCAACAAGCCGGCCTGGTTCAAGGCGATATCGCCGCTCGGCAAAGTGCCGCTGCTGCGCGTGCAGCAGAATGGCGAAGAAACGGTGATTTTCGAATCGGCGGTCATCCTCGAATTCCTCGAGGAAACGCAACGGTCCCCGCTTCATCCTGCCGATCCGCTGGCCCGCGCCCGGCATCGCGCCTGGATCGAGTTCGGCTCGGCCATCCTCAACGCAATCGGTCGTTTCTATTCCGCACCGAGCGAGGCCGCCTTCCTTGCCGAAAGCGAAGGTCTGTCGGCAATGTTTGGTCGTCTCGAAGCGGAACTGGCGACTGGCCGAGCTGGACCATGGTTCGCCGGCGAGCGCTTTTCATTGGTCGATACCGTCTATGGACCAATCTTCCGCTATTTCGACGCCTTCGATCGGATCGGCGATTTCGGCATCCTGAGCGGAAAGCCGCTTGTCGAGGCCTGGCGGAAGGGATTGCACGAACGCAAAGCGGTGAAGAACGCTGTCACCCCGGATTATCCACAGCGCCTTCATGCATTCCTGCAAGCGAGGGGTTCACATCTTTCGACCATCATCCGCCGCAACGAGGCGGCCACTGCGCTTTTTTGATCCCGATCCGCCTGAACGGATCGACCACGGCTCCAGCCACCATCGAGGCAAGGATGTTTGGCGCCGGCGGGATTTTTGCCACTGACGCCACCAGCCTGTCGCGGACGAACGGCATCACGGTCGAATCCGACTGGTAGAACGGCGTCAGCATCAGCGACAGCGCCTGAAATATCCGCACGTGCCACCGCCGCGCCTGGGTTAGGCCCCGGTAGCGTCGAAAGCGTTCCGCGCGTCACGCACAGCACCATGATTGAGCTCGGCCCACTGAAGCAGCTGGTGCAGCGGCCCGAACATCGAGCGTCCGAGATCGGTCAGACTGTATTCGACGCTCGGCGGCTTGGTCGGGAATACCTCGCGATGGACGTAGCCGTCGCGCTGCAAATCGTGCAGCGTCTGGGTGAGCATGCGCTGTGAAATGTCAGGCACCAGCCGCCGCAATTCGCCGAACCGGTACGGCTTTTCTGCCAGCGCCATCATCAGCAGCGAACTCCATTTGTTGCTGATGCCCTGGATCACATCGCGAACGGGACAGTCCGCAATGTTGCCCCCGCCGCTGCCCGCTTTATAGATCTCGAGTTTCGATCTCAGACTGACGATCTTGCTGTCCATCGCTGGTTCCCTGCGCCTGCCTACCTCCCGCAAAACTGCCTTCTTTACGAGGGTCGGTCAATTCCTATTTTAGTGCTGGTCTCTTTTTGAGACTTATACAAGCACCCGCCGCTCCGGCGCAACGACAGGACTTCCCATGACCGAAACCCTTCTCGTCACCGGCGCCTCCGGCCAGCTCGGCCGCGGCGTCATCCGTCATCTGCTGGATACGCTCAAGGTCCCGCCCGCACGCATCATCGCCACCACACGCAACCCGGAAAATCTCGCCGAGCTGGCGGCGCGTGGCGTCGCCATCAGAGCCGCCAACTTCGACGACACGGCGTCGCTGGCCAGCGCATTCAAGGGCGCCGACAGGGTTCTGATCATCTCGACCGGCGAAATCGACCTGCTTCACGGCAAGCGGCTGAAGCAGCATCAGAACGCAGTCACCGCAGCCAAGCAGGCCGGCGTTTCGCATCTGCTCTACACCTCGATGCCCAACCCGGAGCCGGGATCGCCGGTGCTGTTTGCCGGCGATCACTACGGCACCGAGCAGGCTATCAAGGCGAGTGGCATCCCCTTCACGATTTTCCGCAATGGCTGGTACCAGGAGAACCTGTTCATGTCGCTGCCACACGCCATTGCCTCCGGGCAGTGGCACACATCGGCGGCCGACGGCCGCATCGCCCATGGCGCTCGCGACGACATGGCCGCGGCGATCGCTGCCGGCCTCGCTTCCAGGGCGACCGAAAGCACGACATACACGCTGACGGGTCCGCAGGCCTATACAGTCGCCGAGATCGCAGCCCTGGTGACCGACGTCACCGGCAAGCCCATCGAGGTCGTCCAGCTTTCGGATGAAGCGCTCACCGAGGGGCTGAAGGCCGCCGGCGTCCCCGAAGGTTTCGCCCCCGTCATCACTTCCTTCGACACCAACACGCGCTCCGGTCGGATCGCCATGGTGACCGACGCGGTCGAGACGCTTTCAGGCAAAAAGCCGCAATCGCTGAAAAATTTCATCGAGGCGAACAAGGCAGCTTTGGCTGGCTGACCGCGGAGGTTGCGACAAAGGCCGTGCCCCTTCGACAGGGCACGGCCTTTCGACTAGATAGCCACCTGCGTTCCGATCTCAACCACACGTCCGGTCGGGATCTGGAAGTACTCGGTCGCATCCGCTGCCGTGCGCGCCAACCCGATGAACAGCTTGTCCTGCCATACCGGCATGCCGGAATTGGGTGATGCCTTGAGCGAGCGCCGCGACAGGAAGAAGGAGGTCGTCATGATGTCGAACTTCCAGCCCTGCTTGCGGCAGATCGCCAGCGCACGCGGAATGTTGGGCTGTTCCATGTAGCCGAAGGTCAGCGTCACCCGCATGAACAGCTCGTTGATCGTTTCCATCTTGACCCGATCGCTATCGGGCACGAGAGGCTGCTGCGCAGTGACCACCGACAGGATGACGTTCTGTTCGTGCAGCACCTTGTAGTGCTTCAGGCTGTGCATCAGTGCGGTCGGCGCGCTGACTGGATCGCTGGTGAGGAACACGGCCGTACCGGACACCAGCTGCGGTTTCTTCTTCAACAAATTGCCGGCAAGGAAATCGAGCGGAATCTCGTTCCTGCGCGTCTTGTCGAAGAGATAGTGACTCCCGCGTATCCAGGTCCCCATGATCAGCCCCATGAGGCAGGCAACAGCGATTGAAACCCATCCGCCTTCCACGAATTTCACAATATTTGCCAGGAAGAAGCCGGTATCTATCGTGCCAAAGAGCAGCGCGAGCGCCGCAGCGAGCGCGATCTGCCATTTCCATTGCCACCGCATCACCACAAATAGCAAAATAGTCGTCATCAGCATTTCGCCTGTCACCGAAATTCCATAAGCGGAAGCCAGGGAACTCGAACTGCCAAAGCCGACGACCAGCAGCATTACGCCGAGCGCGAGAATGAGATTCACGCGCGGCATGTAAATCTGGCCGAGTTGCATCTCGGAAGTATGCTGAACTTCGATTCTGGGCAGAAGATTGAGCTGCACCGCCTGCCGGGTCAGCGAAAACGCCCCGGAGATGACGGCTTGACTGGCGATGACAGTCGCCGCTGTTGCGAGCCCGACCATCGGTATCAGTGCCCAATCTGGCAGCATCTGGAAAAACGGATTGTCGGGCACCCCCCCGTGAGCAAGAACGAACGCGCCTTGCCCAAAATAGCTGAGTAGCAGGCATGGGAAGACGATCCAGAACCAGGCTAGCACGATTGGACGGCGACCGAAGTGCCCAAGATCGACGTAAAGGGCTTCAGCACCGGTAACCGCCAGAAAAACCGCGCCGACGGTGAGAAATGCGCCCGTTTTGGCTTCGGCAAGATAGACGACTGCATAGTAGGGGTTGATTGCCAAAAGCACCGACGGATCGTCGTGAATGTGCACCAATCCGGCAATGCCGATCGCCAGAAACCAGAGCGCCGTCACCGGCCCGAAAACGGAGGCCACTCTACCGGTCCCGAAGCGCTGCACGGCAAACAAGACGGCAAGAATCACCAGTGTAATGGGAACCACGTATGGATCGAACGCCGGGGTCACGACGCTCAGCCCTTCCACTGCTGAAAGCACCGAGATGGCCGGCGTTATGATCGCGTCGCCGAAAAACAGTGCGGCTCCGCAGAGACCAATGGCAAGAATGATGCCAGAACCGGCCGGATAAGCTTTCCGGGCCAGCGCCATAAGCGACAGGGTACCGCCTTCACCCTTGTTGTCCGCCCGAAGCACGAAAGCGACATACTTTATTGTCACGATAATCGTCAGTGCCCAGACGATCAGCGACAGAATGCCCAGAACGGCACTGCGCGGATCGGTGCCGGACGAAGCATGCAGTGCTTCGCGAAGCGCATAGATCGGGCTGGTGCCGATATCGCCGTAGACCACGCCGAGCGCGCCAAGCATCAGGACCTTGGTGCTGTGCTGTTCGACCTTAGAATGGCTTGATTGTTCGACGGGTTCTGCCTCACTACCACTGTTGGTAAGGGCCATGGACAACACTCCGATAAGCGCGCGGTGCTCTACGCTTGCTGCGATGCAATATCAAGTGCCCCAACGTGATGGCTGCCATGTAAGCAATGCGAGGCTTCCATCTCTACCACCCACAGGCCTTCAGAAATCTCTTGACCGTGCCGGCCATGCCATACTCCAACGCATCGGCTGTCAACCCATGTCCGATAGACACTTCGGCCAACGCCGGGATGCGCTTTGCCAATGCCGGCAGGTTGTTCACCACCAGATCATGCCCGGCATTGACCTGAAGCCCGGCGGCAAGTGCGGCATCGGCGGTTTTTCCCAATCTTTCCAGCTCTTTCGCGGCCTTTTCCGAATCGGAATGATAGCTGCCATACGGACCCGTATAGAGCTCGATCCGGTCCGCGCCGGTGTCACGCGCGGCCTTCGCGCCTGCTGGATCTGAATCAGAAAACAACGACACGCGAATGCCGGTTTTCTTCAGGCGTTTGACGATCGGTGTCAGGAACGCCGCGTCGGCAACGAAGTTCCAGCCATGGTCGGAGGTGGCCTGCGCCGGGTCATCCGGCACCAGCGTCACCTGCTCAGGCTGGTGCTTTTCCACAAGCGCCAGGAAATCTTCGCTCGGATAGCCCTCGATGTTGAACTCTGCCCTGGGGAATTCGTCGTCGATCAGCGCCCGGATCTCCGGCAGGTCGGAATGCCTGGTATGCCGTTCGTCGGGCCGCGGATGAACAGTCAGCCCATGGGCGCCCGCGGCAAGCGCGATGCGTCCGAGCCCGGTCACGCTTGGCCACGGCAGATCGCGCCGGTTGCGCAGCATGGCAATGGCATTGAGATTGACGGAAAGTTTTGCGGGCATTTTGCGGGTCCGGGCTGATCTTGTCGCGCATCTATACCGCCTTTGACGGGAACAGACAGGGGGTTTCCGGTGTTCCAGACGGATGGATAATGGCCAGCAAGAGGAAGAGCCGTGAACTATCTTGAAGCCGTGCCGGCGGTTCGCCGCATCGACACCGACCGCGACGACCTGTTCGCCATCGACGTCGTCGGCCATGTGGCGGCGGCCGACGCCGAAAATCTGTTCGGTTTGCTGGAGGCGGCTTACGCGCTGCACCCGAAAATCGACGTGCTGGTGCGCTTGATCGACCATGATGGCGTCGACTGGGTCGATGTGTCGGACGAAACGCTTGAACAGGGCACGGCCCGTGCCGTGGAGCATGTCGGCCGCTGCGCGGCGGTCGGCGAGCCGAACTGGGTACCCGACGCGCAGAGCTTGCTGCCTGCTTCCTTGCCCGTCGACCTCAGGCATTTCGAGGCCAAGGACGAAGCTTCCGCCTGGGAATGGCTCGGCGCCAGACCGATTGCCCCGCGCTGACGCAATCCCAGTCCACGGGGCTGCGGCTCGATCGGCCTATCTGACGATCGTCAGCCGTTCGGCCGCTCGCGTGATCGCGGTATAGAGCCAGCGCTGGCGGGTTTCCTTGAACGCCCAGCTTTCGTCGAAAAGCACGATCTCGTTCCACTGCGAGCCTTGCGCCTTGTGCACGGTCAGCGCGTAGCCGTAGTCGAAATCGTCAAAGCGCTTCTTCTGCTGCCAGGGAATATCGGCGTCCGGCTCCTCGAACGCCGCTTTGAGCAGCTTGATCTTGGCGACGCCGCGGTCAGGATCGTCCTCCTCCGGTGAGACCAGCAAATTGATGCCGGGTTTCACCGTCTCGCGCGACGAGGTCATCACCTTCCACAGCGAGCCGTTGAGCAACCCCTTGGCCGGGTCGTTCCGCAGGCAGACGAGCTTGTCGCCGGCCTGCGGATAGTCGGCATTGAACCCCTTCAGCTCGCGCAGCCGCTGATTATAGCGACGCCGCGTCCTGTTGGTGCCGACCAGTACCTGGTCCGCCTTCAGCACCAGCTCTTGGGTGACGTCTTCCTTGCCGATCACCTGCGCTGTGCCATAGTCGCCGCGCATGAATTCGCGGCCCTCGCGCACGTCTAGCGCCAGCCGGAGGATCGGATTGTCGCGTGCCTGCCGGTGGATTTCGGTGAGCAGAATATCCGGCTCGTGGTCGGTGAAGAAGCCGCCGCCCGAGATCGGCGGCAACTGGCCGGGATCGCCGAGAACAAGGATCGGCGTGCCGAAACTCAAAAGGTCACGGCCAAGCTGCTCGTCGACCATCGAGCATTCGTCGATGACGACGAGCTTGGCCCGCGAGATCGGGCTTTGCCGGTTGAGCGAAAAGGTTGGCGACATCGAGGTCTTGCCGGTCACCTCGTCGGCTACCGATTCCTCACCCTTCGGCCGGTAGATCAGCGAATGGATGGTGCGGGCATTGACCGCGCCCTTGGAACGCAGCACCTGCGCCGCCTTGCCGGTGAAGGCTGCGAACTGCACCTGGCCGTCGACATGCTCGGCGAAATAGCGCGCCAGCGTCGTCTTGCCGGTGCCGGCATAGCCGAACAGCCGGAAGAGCTGCGGCTTTCCGGTCTTGAGCCAGTTGGCGACCGCTTTCAGCGCATCGTCCTGTTGAGGAGAGAATTCCATCAGCGCGAGAGACCGGATTCGCGAGGGAAAGACAAGGCCGACGGCCACCGCCACCGATCTCCGGCGGCGGGCCGCACCGCCTCCAATGACGCAAACTATCAGGCAGAAGGCGGAACGTAAAGAGAACAAAAGGGCGGTGAGCCAAGACCTTCGGTTGGCCTGCCACGACCTTCGGTCGGGCTGGGATCGTTCTCGAGCAGGATCGGCTTACCATGCGGCGTTGCATGCGCGGCGCGTTCCCAGGCGGCAGCGAGCGCATCGACGTCGCCTTTGCCGGCAACGCCTTTGGCCGACAGCAGATTTTCCAGCGCCGCCAGCCAGTGCTCATAATAATCGTGGCCATCGCTTGCGGCACCCGGCTTCTTGACCTCGGCGGACAAGGCGTCCGCCCATTCGCTCCAGGAAAACAGGCCCTTGTCGTGCAGCGCAACCGTCATGGCGAAGGCTTCCGCTTGCCATGGCTCGGCGAATACCGGCGCATCGAGGCCCGCGGGCAGCTTGGCATCGTGTGACTTCGCCTCACGCTGGCTCAAGGTAGCTCTCCCAGGCGTCGATCGACACGGTCAACGTCGGGTCGGCGCCATCGCCCCAAATCTCCGCGCCGTCGAAAGCCACCGTATAGACCCATTGCGGGTTTTCGCCCTGGCCGTGCGCATTTGTATCAGGGAAGACAAAACCATCGCGCACAGCCTCGACGACGCCCTGCTTGCCGCGTGCGTAGCGCGGCAGCCTTGTATGGCCGGTAGGATGAAAATTCTTCGTGCGCACGAGGTCGCCCAGTTTGAACCGCGCCGATGTGGCAATCGGCCGGTCGCAGGGGCCGCCCTTGGCCAGCACCGCCGGCACGTTTTCGGCCTTCAGCACTCGCTTTGGCGTCGCCGCAGGGTCGACCGCCTTGCCCGTGGCCAGATCGCTATCGCTGACGAAGCCGTGTCGCTTCAGCAAGGTTTCGAGCGCCTTGATCCAGATCTCATAATAGCTGGAGGCATAATAGTCGGCGGGATGCAGCGATTCCCGCGCATGCCGGCTCTCGTCGATATTCCAGGCGCCCATAGCGCCGGCGCACAGCGTCACGCCCAGCGCCCGCCTTTCCCAGTCGGCATGGAAATAAGGTTCGTCCTTTTCGGGCGCGACCGGCCCGAACCCCATCTGTCCGCCGAGATCCTGCGGCCCGTTCATGCCGGCTCCCGCGCCAGTCCGGTGCCGATCATGGCGTCGCGCGTCACCAGATCCGCCAGCCGCTCCTCGCTCCAGCCCTCGGTGCCTTCAGGCCGCATCGGCACGACGAGGTAACGCAACTCGGCGGTGGAATCCCATACCCGGATTTTTGTCGTCCTCGGCAGTGTCAGTCCGAATTCCTCGAGCACGCCGCGCGGATCGATGACCGCGCGCGAACGATAGGGCGGCGCCTTGTACCACACCGGGGGCAACCCAAGCACCGACCACGGGTAGCAGGAGCACAGCGTGCAGACGACGAGGTTGTGCGTGTCTGCCGTGTTGAAGACAGCCTGCATGTGCTCACCCTGCCGGCCGGTGTAGCCGAGCGAGCCGATCGCCGCCGTCGCGTCGCGCTTCAGCCACTCGGCATAGTCGGCATCGACCCACGCCTTCGCCACCACCTTGGCGCCGTTGCGCGGACCGATTTTTGTCTCGTAGGTGTCGACGATCACGTCGATCGCGGTCGGATCGATCAGCCCTTTCTGGGTGAGGATAGTCTCCAGCGCGCGCACCCGGGCGGCAAAAGGATCAAGCTCGTTATCGTGGTGGTGATCATGGTTGTGGGACATGGCCATAAAACTACGACTGCAAGCATCTCATCGCAAGCGCCGCGGCTTGGGCCAGCCCATTGGCCTCTATTCCGCTGCCGCCTTCTGCGGCTCGCCCTGCAACTCTTCTTCGCCCTCGAACAGCGAAGGCTGGTCGACGGCTTCGACGGGTGGCTGCTCGTCCCGACGCCTCGGCCACAGCCTGACAAGCCAACCGGAAAGATGCTCCATGTAGACATAGATGACCGGGGTGACGAACAGCGTCAGCGCTTGCGATGCGACCAGGCCGCCGACCACCGCCACGCCGAGCGGCTGGCGCAGTTCGGCGCTGGCGCCGGTGCCGAGCGCGATCGGGATCGTGCCCATCAGCGCCGCCAATGTCGTCATCATGATCGGACGGAAGCGCATCAGGCAGGCTTTGTGAATGGAATCGAGCGGCGACATCCCGTCGCGCCTGAGCTCGAGCGCGACATCGATCATCATGATGCCGTTCTTCTTGACGATGCCGATCAGCATCAGGATGCCGATGACCGCAATCACCGACAGGTCCATTCCCGCAAGCCGCAACGCAACAAGCGCGCCGAGCACCGCCGACGGCAGTCCGGTCAGGATGGTCAGCGGATGGATGAAGCTTTCATAAAGGATGCCGAGGACGATGTAGATGGTCAGGATCGCACCGCCGATCAATAGCCCCTGGTTGGCAAGCGAATCCTGGAACGTTTTCGCCGTGCCCGAAAAAGTAGTCGAGATCGTCGCCGGCATGCCGATCTTTTCCTTCAGCGCATTGATGCGGGTGACGCTGTCGCCGAGCGCGACGCCCTGCGGCAGATTGTAGGAGATGGTCACCGCCGGAAGCTGGCCGAGCTGATTGACGGTCAAGGCACCGGCGGTCCGATCGACACGAGCGAAGGCGCCGAGCGGCACCAGGCTGCCGCTGGCCGTTCTCACCTTGATCGCCAGCATCCTTTCTGGCGACCACTCGATTCTCGGGTCGAGCTCCATGATCACCTCGTAGCTGTCGGCGGAGCCGAAGATGGTCGACACCTGCTCGGTGCCGAAACCGCCATAGAGGCTGGAGCGCAACGTATCGGTGTCGACGCCGAGCGTCGCCGCCTTGTCGCGATCGACCACCAACGACGCCTGCAAGGCGTTGTTCTGCAAATCATTGGTGACGTCGGTGAAGGCTGCGTGATCGGCGGCCATCGCATCGGTGAGCTTCTGCGCCCAAACGTCCGCCGCGCCTATGTCGAGGCCCTGCACAACGAGCTGATAGGCGCTGGCCGAAGCGCGCGCGCCGAGCCGCAGGTTCTGCACCGGCTGCATGAAGGTTTCGATGCCTGGGACATTGGCCAGCTGCCGCCGCAGGTCCGAGAGCACCTTGTCGAGATCGGGGCGCTGGTCCTTGTCCTTCAATTGCACATAGAGCCGGCCCTGGTTGAGCGCATTGTCTCCGCTGCCTACCGACCACCCGACATGCGAGACATAGGGTGAATGGGTGAAGACATCAGCCACCTGCCCCTGCAGCGTCACCATGGCGTCGAACGAAATGTCCTGGCGCGCGGTGGTCGTCACCGAAATCTGGCCGATATCCTCCTGCGGGAAGAAGCCTTTCGGCGAGGTCTGGATCAGCCAGACCGACATTGCGGCCGTCCCGACGAAGACGAGAAAAACCAGGAAACTGTGCCGCAGGCAAAAGGTCAGCAGCCAATCATAGCCCCGCATGAAGAAACCGTGCCTGCGGCCTTCGCCCTGGGCTGCCTCGCGGTCGGCTTTCGACACCGACAAAAGCCGCGAGCACAGCATCGGCGTCAGCGTCAGCGACACGAACATCGACGCCAGGATGGCGACCGTCACCACCACCGCAAATTCGTTGAAGATGCGCCCGATCACTCCGCCCATCAAAAGCACGGGGATGAACACAGCGACCAGCGAGATCGAAATCGAAATGATGGTGAAGCCGATTTCACGGGCGCCCTTGAGCGCCGCGTCGAGGGCCGAGAGCCCGTCCTCCTCCATGTGGCGAAAAATGTTCTCCAGCATGACGATCGCATCGTCGACGACGAGGCCGACCGCCAGCGTCAGACCCATCAGCGAGATGTTGTCGATGGAAAAGCCGAACAGGAACATGGCGCCGAGCGTGGCGATCAGCGAGATCGGCACCGCCACCGCCGGGATAATCGTCGCCGTTACCCGGCGCAGGAACAGGAAAATTACCATCACCACCAGCGCGATGGTGAGCAGCAGCGTGAACTGCACGTCGTCTACCGCCTCGCGGATCGAAGTCGAGCGGTCGTTGAGCAGCTGGATGCTGGCCGCCGCCGGCATCTGATCCTGGAACGACGGCAGCATCGCCTTGACGCGGTCGACGACGTCGACGGTGTTGGCATCGGGCTGGCGCTGCACGGCCATGATGATCGCGCGAGTGCCGTCGTACCAGCTGGCTGTCGTCGTGGTCTCGACTGAATCGATGACGCGTGTCACCTCGCCGAGCCGCACCGGACGGCCGTTCTTGGTGGCTATGATGATGTTGGAAAATCCCGCCGCGTTGGTCAGCTGCGTATTGGCGGTGATCATCAGCTGCTGCTTGTCGTTCTGCAGCACGCCGAGCGGCGTGTTGCTGTTGGCCGAGGCGATCGCCGTCTGCAGCTGGTCGATCGAAATGCCGCGTGCGGCGAGCGCCGTCGGATCGATCTGGACGCGCACGGCGTACTTCTGCTGCCCGAAGATCGAGACCTGCGCCACGCCGTCGATCGTCGACAGCGACGGCGAGATCACATTCTCGGCAAAGGCATCGAGATCGGTCAGCGGAACCGTGTCGCTGACCAGCGACATCAGCAGGATCGGCGCATCGGCCGGATTGACCTTGCGGTAGCTCGGCGGGCTGGTCATCTCGGGCGGCAATTGCCGCTGCGTTCGCGCGATCGCCGCCTGCACGTCGGCCGCCGCGGCGTCGATATCGCGGTTGAGCACGAACTGAATGGCGATCGAGGTCGAGCCGAGCGAGTTGGTGGTGGAGATCGAATCGATGCCGGCGATGGTGGCGAACTGCTTGATCAATGGCGTTGCCACCGAGGTCGCCATGGTTTCCGGCGAGGCGCCGGGCAGCGAGGCCGAGACGTTGACCACCGGAAACTCGGCGCTCGGCAGAGCGGCCACCGGCAGGAACTTGTAAGCGAACAGCCCGCCCAGCACGAGCGCGAAGGACATGAGTAGGGTGGCGACGGGCCTGCGGATGCAGAATTCGGAGATCATGGACGCGCCTCGCCAGTCTCGGCAACCTTGGGAGACGCTTGATCACTAGGCCTGGTCGAAGCTTCGGCTTCGCGGACCGGCGAGCCGTTCTTCAGCCTTGTCTGGCCCTCGACGACGACACGTTCGCCGCTCTTTAGCCCTTCGCCGATAGCGCTGTTGTCGCCTTCGGTCAGCGCGACCTGCACGGGCCGCATCTCCACCGTGTTGTCAGGCTTGATCACATAGACGAACGGCCCCTTCTGGCTGGGCTGGACCGCAACCGTGGGAACGGAGGTCATTTCCGGCATGATGCCGGCATCAAGCACGACATTCACATATTGGCCCGGCCACAGCGAAAGATCGGCATTGGGCACGCTGGCCCGCGTTGCGATCGTGCCGGAGGCGGTGTCGACGCTGGAATCGACGAAATCGAGGGTTCCCTCGCCGATCGGTGTCGGGTCACCGTCCCTGGTCAGAGTGACTGCGCCTTCCTGCGGCGCCGCCAGCGCCTTGTGCAGCAAGGCAAGATCGCTTTCCGGAAGATTGAAGTTCACCTGCAGCGGGTCCACCTGGGTGATGGTCACCAGCGGGGTCGACGTGCTGTTGCCGTTGCTGGTGGTGACGAGATCGCCAATCGTGACGCTGACCGCGCCCAGCCTGCCGGAAATCGGCGCCGTGATCGTAGCAAAGCCAAGCTGGACCTCGTCCGCATCGATCGTCGCTTTGTCGGCATCGACCGTGGCCGCGGCGGACTTCTGCGCGGCGATCGCCTGATCGTAGGTCTGCTGCGTGCCGGCCTGCCTGGCGACAAGATTCTTGGCGCGCTGAAGATCGGCCGTGGCACTGGCAAGCAACGCCTGATCCTTGGCGAGCGTCGCCTGGTCACGGGCCAGTTGCGCCTTCAGAGCACGATCGTCCAGCGAGAACAGAAGGTCGCCAGCCCTCACCATTTGCCCGTCCTTGACGGCGATCGACGTGATCTGGCTCGAGATCCGCGCGTTCACGCTGACCACGGCGGGGGAGGATACGAAGCCGATGGCGTAGCGCCGGATCGGGAAGTCGGCCTTCGAAGCGGCGGCGGCAACCACCGAGGTAGAACGTGCGGCATTTGCGGCGGCCGCCGGTTTGTCAGGTGCCGCCTGCCCCGCTGACAGCATCTGCCGGACCTTCTCCGTTGCGGCGGGCGAAAGATAGAGCCCAGCCGCGACAAGGCAGGCGATCGCAAGCACCGCAAGCACGATCTTTCCACGCATCGCCAAAAAGCCTTCTATCCGACACGCCGTGGTTCGGTGGTCATATCTGGCATAACTCGCAGCCTGATGCCGCGGTTTCACCAGATAGATAGAAGGCGCCGAAGGCGAAAAAGTGCCAAAACCCGGCATTACGAAGATTTAATGTGCAGTGCACAATAAAGCGGCGGCTACCGCAGCATCGGCCACAGCGTCGCCGCCAGCAGCACGCCCATGGCGATGTTGAACCATTTCAGCCGCACCGGATCAGACAGAAAACCGCGCAGCGCCATGCCGAAACCTGCCCACGCCGAAACGCTCGGCAGGTTGACGACGGTGAAGGCTATCGAGATCAACGCCACCGAAAGAAATGGATGCTCCGGAATGGCATAGACGGCCATGGCGGTGATCGCCATCACCCAAGCCTTGGGATTGACCCACTGGAATGCTGCCGCATCGATGAAGCGCATCGGTCGCGCCTTAGCCTCGCCCTTGCCGCTGAGCGAACGCGACATGGCGATCATCCACGCGAGATAGAGCAGGTAGACGCCGCCCGCGATCTTCAACCCGGTATGCAGCACCGGAAACGCAGTCAGCACGGCGCCCAGACCGAAGCCGACGGCCAGCAACAGCACGAGGAAGCCGATGCTGATGCCCAGCATATGCGGAATGGTTCTGGCGAAACCGAAATTCACACCGGAAGCCAGAAGCATGAAGTTGTTCGGACCCGGCGTGATCGAGGTCACGAAGGCGTAGACCAGTAGGGCGAAGAATGCGTCGAGGGTCATGGGCTTCCTCCCAAGCAGGTCAGCAATATTGTCCTTTTACCTCAGACGCACAAAGGCCACCTCACGGCGGCAGCCGGGCCAGAAGATCAGGATCAAGGCGACAGAATAAATACAGGCGGCGCCAGAGCACTGGACCCAAAGCGCCGGACGATCACATCCCTTGCGGACCGCGGTTCAACGCCGCCACGCCGGTGCGGCAGATTTCGACCAGGCCGAGCGGCTTCATGATGGCGATGAACTGGTCGATCTTGGAACCCTTGCCGGTGATCTCGAAGATGAAATGCTCGGTGTTGGCGTCGATGACGCTGGCGCGGAAGGCATCGGCGAGCCTCAGCGCCTCGACGCGGGCTTCGCCGGTGCCGGCCACTTTCACCAGCGCGAGCTCGCGCTCCAGAGGCCGATCCTGGCCGAGCTCATGCGAGCGCACGGTGAGATCGACGACACGGTGCACCGGCACGATGCGCTCGAGCTGGTGCTTGATCTGCTCCAGCACATGCGGCGTGCCGCGCGTCACGATGGTGATGCGCGACAAATGCTTCTCATGCTCGGTTTCGGAGACCGTCAGGCTTTCGATATTGTAGCCGCGTCCGGAAAACAGCCCGATGACCCGGGCCAGCACGCCCGGCTCATTGTCGACCAGCACGGAAAGCGTGTGAGTCTCCGGCTTTTCCGTTTCCTTGGCGATGAAATAGGCGGAGCCGGTCGGTTGAAGCTGTGCGTTCATGACATGAATCTCGATTTCAAACTTTTGAGCTAATTCTCTGTTTCCGCACGGCTTCTTCCAACAAGCCCTGCCTCGGCCTGGGGGCTACACCAGTTCCCTGCCCTTGGCGTCGATGGCGTTGGCCACCGCCTCGTCGGTCGCCTCGTCCGGCAGAAGCATCTCGTTATGCGCCTTGCCCGACGGGATCATCGGGAAGCAGTTGGCAAGTGTGGCGACCCGACAGTCGAAGATCACCGGCTTCTTCACCGCGATCATCTCCTTGATCGCGTCGTCCAGCTCGTCCGGTTTCTCGCAGCGAATGCCATGGCCGCCATAGGCTTCGGCGAGCTTGACGAAATCCGGCATCGCCTCGGTGTAGGAATGCGACAGCCGGTTGCCGTGCAGAAGCTGCTGCCACTGCCGCACCATGCCCATATACTGGTTGTTGAGGATGAAGATCTTGATCGGTGCGTCGTGCTGCACCGCCGCGCTCATCTCCTGCATCGTCATCTGCACCGAGGCATCGCCGGCAATATCAATGACCAGCGCATCCGGGTGTGCGATCTGCACGCCGAGCGCCGCCGGCAGGCCGTAGCCCATCGTGCCGAGCCCACCGGAGGTCATCCAGCGGTTCGGCTTCTCGAAATGATAGTGCTGCGCCGCCCACATCTGGTGCTGGCCGACCTCGGTGGTGATGTAAGTGTCCATGTCCTTGGTCAGCGCGTAGAGCCGCTGGACGGCATATTGCGGCATGATCACGTCGTGGTTCATCTTGTAGGCAAGCGAATCCCGCGCGCGCCATTTCGCGATCTGCTCCCACCACGGGTGGAGCGCCTTCTTGTCGGCCTTGGCAGTCGCCCGCCACAGCCGCACCAGATCCTCCAGCACCCTGCCGACATCGCCGATGATCGGCACGTCGGTGTGGACGTTCTTGTTGATCGAGGACGGATCGATGTCGATGTGGATCTTCTTCGAGTTCGGCGAGAACGCGGTGAGCCGGCCGGTGATGCGGTCGTCGAAGCGCGCGCCGATGCAGACCATGACGTCGCAATCATGCATCGCCATGTTGGCTTCATAGGTGCCGTGCATGCCGAGCATGCCCATCCAGTTCTTGCCCGAAGCCGGATAGGCGCCGAGGCCCATCAGCGTCGAGGTGATCGGGAAGCCGGTGAGGTCGACCAGTTCGCGCAGCAAATGGCTGGCTTCCGGGCCGGAATTGATGACACCGCCGCCCGTATAGAGGATCGGCCTTTTGGCGTTGGCCATCAGTTCGACCGCCGCCTTGATCTTTTCCAGGTCGCCCTGGACCTTAGGCTGATAGCTCGTGCGCGGCGCCGTCTGCGGCGGCACATAGATGCCCTTGGCGAACTGCACGTCCTTCGGGATGTCGACGACGACCGGACCGGGACGTCCTGTCGTCGCGACATGAAACGCCTCGTGGATGATTGCCGCGAGTTCGTTGACGTCCTTCACCAGCCAATTGTGCTTGGTGCAGGGCCGCGTGATGCCGATCGTGTCGCACTCCTGGAAGGCATCCGAGCCGATCAGCGATGTCGGCACCTGGCCGGTCAGGCAGACCAGCGGGATCGAATCCATCAGCGCATCCTGCAGCGGCGTCACCGCATTGGTGGCGCCCGGCCCCGAAGTCACCAGCATGACGCCGGCCTTGCCGGTCGAGCGCGCATAGCCCTCCGCCGCATGGCCCGCGCCCTGCTCGTGACGGACAAGGATGTGCTCGACCTCATCCTGCTGGAAGATCTCATCATAGATCGGGAGAACCGCGCCGCCCGGATAGCCGAAAACATGCTTGACGCCATTGTCCTTCAGCGCCTGCACCACCATTTCGGCGCCGGTCATTTCGCGCCGCTCGTTCTGTCCACTGCTCATCGGTCTGGTCCCGTACTGTCCGCCATCAGGCGATTGCTGGTCGTTTAGTCGTGTTTCGGGCAATAAAAAAGGCCCCCGAGGGAGCCTGTGTGTGCGCATGGGAGGTTTTCGCCCGGCGGTTACACCGCCTTGCCCACGCGCTTTCCTACTACGAGAATGAGTGCCGTTTTCATGGTGGCGGACAATAGAATTGGTTTTGCGCCGCTGTCAACGGCCAATGTGCACAACGCCAAAACGGTTCGGGGCGGTTGGCCGTGTCAGACAGGCCCGTTGGCGCCCATCGCGTTGAACCACCGTTCCGGTACGACCGCCGGCAGGATCAGTGTCCGCGATCGTCCCGATAAGCCATTGAAACCACGGCAAACTATTTGACGACGTGACGCGGCGCATAGTTTGCCGCGATACTCAGGCCAACCGGGCTGGGAGGGTCCGGCAAAGCCACGATGACGACCAGGACTTCACGGGAGGAAATTTGATGCTCGACAAGGCCCCAGCCCAGAAACTGACCGACCTGCTCGATCAATTCGGTGCAGCGCTCGCCGCCGGCGACATCGACAAGGCGGTCGGGTGCTTTCAGGAAGACTGCTACTGGCGCGACCTGGTGACCTTCACCTGGAACATCAAGACCATGGAAGGTCGCGACCAGGTGCGCGACATGCTGATGAGCCAGTTGGCGAAGACAAAACCTTCGAACTGGGCGATCGCCAAGGGCGAGGACGCCAGCGAAAGCGGCGAGCTGCTGGAGGGCTGGATCAGCTTCGAAACGGAGGTTGCGCGCGGCTTCGGCCATATCAGACTGAAGAACGGTAAGATCTGGACGCTGCTCACCACCATGGTCGAGCTGAAGGGCCATGAGGAACCCGCCGGCTTCGCCCGGCCGTTGGGCGCCAAGCATGGCCACGGCAAAAATCGTCCAACCTGGAAGGAGGAGCGCGAGAAGGAGGCGACTGAACTCGGCTTTATCAGTCAGCCCCACACGCTCATCGTCGGCGGCGGCCAGGGCGGCATCGCGCTCGGTGCCCGGTTGCGGCAGCTCGGCGTGCCGACCATCATCGTCGAGAAGAACGAGCGCGCCGGCGATTCATGGCGCAAGCGTTACAAGTCGCTCTGCCTGCACGACCCGGTCTGGTACGATCATCTGCCATATATCGATTTTCCGAAGAACTGGCCGGTCTTCTCGCCCAAGGACAAGATCGGCGACTGGCTGGAAATGTACGCCAAGGTCATGGAGCTGAATTACTGGTCCTCGACCGAGGCCAAGAGCGCCACCTATGACGACAAGAAGAAGGAATGGACCCTCATCGTCCACCGCGACGGCAAAGATATCACGTTGAAGCCGAAGCATCTGGTGCTGGCGACGGGACAGTCAGGCAAGGCCAATTTGCCGAAATTCAAGGGCATGGACAACTTCAAGGGTGATCAGCACCATTCCTCCAAGCACCCCGGCCCCGATGCCTATGCCGGCAAGCGCGCCGTCGTCATCGGCTCGAACAACTCAGCCCATGACATCGCCGCAGCCCTTTGGGAGGCCGGCGCCGATGTCACCATGGTGCAGCGCTCGACCACCCATATCTCCAGATCCGACACGCTGATGGAAATCGGACTGGGTTCGCTCTACTCGGAAAAAGCCGTGCAAGGCGGTATGACCACGGCCAAGGCCGACCTCGTCTTTGCGTCCCTGCCCTACAAGATCCTGCATGAATTCCAGATCCCGGCCTACGCCGAGATGAAGAAGCGCGACGCCAAATTCTACGAGGGGCTGGAAAGGGCAGGATTCATGCTCGACTGGGGCGATGACGATTCCGGCCTGTTCATGAAATATCTCAGGCGCGGCTCAGGCTACTACATCGATGTCGGTGCTTCCGACCTCATCATCGATGGCTCGATCAAGCTGAAAAGCGGCGTCGAGGTCAAGGAGGTCCGGGAGCATTCGGTCCTGCTTAGCGACGGATCGGACCTGCCGGCCGACCTCATCGTCTACGCCACCGGCTATGGCTCGATGAACGGCTGGGCGGCCGACCTGATATCCAGGGACGTTGCCGACAAGGTCGGAAAATGCTGGGGCCTCGGCTCCAACACTACCAAGGATCCCGGCCCCTGGGAGGGCGAATTGCGCAATATGTGGAAGCCGACGCAACAGGAGGCGCTGTGGTTCCATGGCGGCAATCTGCACCAGTCGCGCCACTATTCGCAATTCCTGTCCCTGCAATTGAAGGCACGGCACGAGGGCATCGCGACGCCGGTCTACGGCCTGCAGCAGGTCCATCACAAGGGATAGAAATTCAGAGCAGTCACCGGGACTGGCCGATGCGCTTCCAGTAGATCAGCGTACCGGTCAGTCCGCCATGCGGCTTCAACGCGTAGTCCGGTATCTCGCCGGCAAGCGTGAATCCCAGCCTCTCATAGAGGCCGGAGGCACCCTCCTCTGCCGCTGTATCCAGGACCAGCAGCGATCGGCCTTTCTCGACCGCGAGGCTTTCGGCCGCCCGCATCAGGCGAGTCGCGACGCCCTCGCCGCGCCGCTCGACGCGGGTCATCAGCTTGGCGATCTCGGCCCGGTGCGGCTGGTTGGGGGGACAGTCGAGCAGCAAGGTAACGGTGCCGATCAGGGCCTCGCCGTCCCAAGCGCCGAGCACGGCTCTTTCGCATCTTGCCGCCGCAATAAGCGACTTGCTCCAGAAGGAGCCTGCCGCTTCCGGCGCCAGCGGATGCATGAAACTGACCGATCCGCCGGCCGCGACCGTCTCGATAAGCATGTCGATCAGCATTGCGTGCGTTTCCGCAGCCTGGGTCAGAGCCTTGATTTCGATGGAGTTCATGCGTGCGATGTCCTTTGACTGCGATGGAGCGATCGGCGTGTTCCAGCCGTCAACCCAGACGACCGATGCGGCGTCGCTTTCGTGCTACCTTGATCGCGGCAATGCTATCGGTGTCCTTTGGCTGCAGATGCCGCCCGCGTTCCAGGATTTCGAGCGTATATTCCTCATAGGTCAGGCCCAGCCGCTCGGCCTTTTCCATCCGCATCAGCATCACGTCGCGGCTCGGCGCCTTCCACGCCTTGGCATACGCAGCCTGCCAGGCAAAGAAGATGTAAGGGTCGCCCTTGCCCCATGGGGGGCCCTTGTAGTCGTCGAGTGGCGGTCCCCCATTGTCGGAGCGTTTGGGACGGCGTGCCATGCGTTCAGGCTCTTGCCAGCGCGACCAGATAGTCGGCGGCATCCGGTCCCGGAGCGCGAAAGGTGCAATCCGACGGCGCACCAAGCGCCAGGCAGTCCCCCGGTTCGAGACTGTGGACGATATCGCCCTCGGTGAATTCCAGCCGTCCGGAAATCAACCATATCTGTTGTCTGATGAAGGCATAGGATGCTGCCGGGAAGCTTACTTTGGCTCCCGCCGGCAATTGGACCCGGATCAGTTCGAGCGGCATGTCCGAGACCGGCGAAAGATGCCGCCTGAGGTAGCCGGTGGCGGGATCGCGCCAGACCGGCTGATCGCTTTGGCGAAGCAGCCCGCCGCCCTGCAGCTCCGCCCGCGCGATGAGGGTGGAAAGCGTCATGCCGAAGGCCGCTGCGATGCGCACCAGAAGTGCTGCGGTCGGGCTCGTCTTGCCGCGCTCTATCGTGCTGAGCATGGCCTTAGACACGCCGGAGCGGTCCGCGAGCTCCGCCAGTGACCAGTCTCGCAAAGCCCTTTCGGCGTGTATTCTCCTGCCGATGGTCGACGAGATATCGTTCGCTATAACAGTCATTAATCCGTTATATCGAAATTATGGATTCGAGCAAGGGGCCGACCGGTTCAATTTTCGCGAATGGCTTAATGCCCCCTACACCATCCGACCTCACCCCACCTTAACCCCGCCGAGGTAAGGTCGATCGCCTGGGGAAATAGGAAGCAAGCCTGTCCATGTTCGTCGACCGCGAAGCCTCCGTTGGAGAGCCGACATTGCAGGAGCGCCGCAAGGCGGAGCAGAACGACAAGCGCATTCTGGGCAATGTCGTCCAGTGCGACGGCGCGCGCGCCACCATCAGCGCCTATGCCGCCGATGTCGAAGGCACGGTCACCGGCCATTGGAGCGTCGGCAAGATGATCTCCATCAATCTTGGCACCACGCGAACCGTCGGCCTGGTCTACGAGATCGGCAAGTCAGATCGCGCCTGGAGCAATGAGGGCCAGAACCCGATCGAGGTCAGCATCGAGCTTATCGGCGAGGTGCGCGACGGCGCCGAGCCCGGCGCCAAACCGATTTTCGACCGCGGCATCACCATCTATCCGCATATCGGCGCCATCGCCCACCGCATTCGCAGCCGCGACCTGCAGGCAGTCTATGATCTCGCCGGACGTCATTCGATCACCATCGGCACGCTGTCACAGGACGAGGCGATCGACGCCAACATCGCCATCGACGACACGCTGGCGCGCCACTTCGCTATTGTCGGCACCACCGGCGTCGGCAAATCCACCGCCGTCTCGCTGCTTTTGCGCAAGTCGATCGCCGCCCGGCCCGACCTGCGCGTCCTTATCCTCGATCCGCACAACGAGTTCGCCGCATCCTTGCCCGAACACTGCGTCAGGGTCGATTCGACGACGCTGGACCTGCCCTTCTGGATGTTCAAGCTCGAGGAATTTGCCGAAGTGCTGTTTCGCGGGCGCGAGACCGTGCCGGAAGAGATCGATGCCTTGCGCGATCTCATACCCGCCGCCAAGAACCTGTACCGCAATCCGAATTCGGGCGGCTATCTCAGGCGCGGCAGCGATGCGCTGACCGCGGACACGCCGGTGCCCTATCGCGTTGTCGATCTCATCAAGCAGATCGACGAGCGCATGGGACTGCTGGAAAGCAAGAACGACCGCCCCACTCTCAAATCGCTGAAGACGCGCATCGAATCGGCGGCCTCGGATCCGCGCTACCGCTTCATGTTCAACTCGCGGCTGATCGAGGACACTATCCACGAGACGATCGGCAATATTTTTCGCGTGCCGCATCACGGTCGCCCGGTGACCTGCTTCGAGATGGCCGGCATGCCGTCGGAAGTGGTCAATTCGGTCTGCTCGGTGCTGGCGCGCCTGGCCTTCGACCTAGCGTTGTGGAGCGAAGGCCGGCTGCGATTGCTTTTGCTGTGCGAGGAAGCCCACCGCTATATGCCGGCCGATCCGCGCCTCGGTTTTGCACCGACCCGGCACGCGCTGTCGCGCATCGCCAAGGAAGGCCGCAAATATGGCTGCTATCTTGGTGTCGTTACCCAGCGCCCGGGCGAGCTCGATCCCACCATCCTGTCGCAGTGCTCGACCTTCTTCGCCATGCGGCTCGCCAACGAGCAGGACCAGGCGATCGTCCGCTCGGCGATCGCCGATTCCTCGGCCTCGACGCTGGCGTTCCTGTCTTCGATGGGCCAGCGCGAAGCCATCGCCTTCGGGGAAGGCGTGGCGACGACCATGCGGCTGAAATTCGAAAAACTGTCCGCGGATCTGATCCCCGGCACGGCCAAGCGCGAGGAAGCCTTGCCGTCCGAGATCGGCAACGATGTCGATCTGGTGGCGATCGTCGAAAGGCTACGCAACGTGCCAAAACCGCAGCAGGCGATGGCCTTCGCCGAAGTCGTCGATTCAAACCGGCAGGCCGGCGATCCCAACTATCGCAAGCCACCCGCCCCGACTGTCGCACGCGTCCAGTCGGACGACGATTTCGACATGCGTTATGGCCTGAAACCGGCAACCTTCGGTCTGCGCCCGCAAAACGACTGAGCCGGCGGCCTCCAGCCCATCAAGCTTCCGTTGCAGACTTGTCAGCCTGTGAAGCCAGGGCAAATCCCGTCAGAAAATTCGTCAGGCTGAGTCGGATGGCGCCGTTTTCGAGAACCGGAGCGGAGCGGACATTAGTCCGTGAGCACCGGAAGCGCAGAAAACGACGCCAGACGGCCAGCATCACGAGTTTAATGACGGGATTTCAGGCGCAGACGCGGTTTCGGCCTTGCCTCTTGGCCTCATAAAGCTGGCGATCCGCGCGGCGATAGAATTCTTCGGCGGTTTCCTTGCGATCCCAGACGGCGAGGCCGACGCTGGTGGTGATCTTCAGGCGAACATTGCCTGATAGTATCGACATGTTGGCGATCGCCTTGCGGATGCGCTCGGCGAATTTGGACAGCAGTTCGGCGTCCATGTTGGGGGTGACTACTGCGAATTCCTCGCCACCCAGGCGCGCAACCACGTCGTGATAGCGCGTCATGTCCTTGAGACAATTGGCGACCGCCCGCAACACTTCGTCGCCGACATCATGGCCGTGGGTGTCGTTGACCTGCTTGAAATGGTCGAGATCAAGGATCATCAGCCCGACCGGCTTCTCGATGCGGCGGAATTCCTCGAGATATTCCTTCAGTGCATCGTCGAAATAGCGCCGGTTCTGCATGCCGGTCAGGCTGTCGGTCAGCGCCGCATGCTCCAGCGTTTCCGAACGGGCGCTGAGCGAAACCGTCATGGCGCGCAGCTTGCCTTCTTCCGTCGCCTGCTTGCGGATCAGTGGGTAGATGAAGAAAATGCCGAAGAACAGGGCAGTCGCCAAAAGAACGCCGGTCGCAAACAACAGCTTGTTGAGATAGATGATCTTCTCAACCCCGGAAGGCGTAACACTCTCGGCCGCGAAGGCCTGCAGAAGCCCATAGGCGTGAAGCGTCACCAGGCCGGCGGCCAGGATCACGAAGATGAAGACGAAAAAGGCTGATTCCGCCTTGTGAAAACGCATCTGCTCCCCGTTGGAAAATTCCCACAGACCTTATGGCATGGAGGGCCTTACGGACGGTTAACTAGGACAACTTCGACGGGAAGTCTCCCCCCAAGATCAACTTTTCAGGTTGCACTGGAAAGGGGATCCGAGATCGTGGATCCCACACGATCACCGGGGCGCAGTCTCAGCCATTCCGGACCCAACTGATGCCTGAACCAGGTCGCCTGGCGCTTGGCGTATTGTCGCGTCGCGATCTTTGCGCGCCCGATCGCTTCGGGAAAACTCAACTCCCCGGCCATTGCGGCCTGGAGTTCGCGAACGCCGATCGCCTTCATCGCCGGCAAATCGGGATCGAGACCAAGGCTGGTGAGCTGTTTGACCTCATCGAGGGCGCCCTTCTCCAGCATGCGGTCGAACCGCGCCTCGATCCGCTCCACCAGCGCCGCCCGGTCCGGTTCGATCACGAAGAAGCGTGCGCTGTCCCTGTCGATCAACGGCCGGCCGCGCGCCGTCTGCCATTCCAGGATGGAACGGCCTGACGCGTCGAGCACCTCCAACGCCCGCACGATGCGCTGGCCATCGGTCGGCTTCAGTATCATGCCTGCTGCGGAATCCTCGCGCAGCAAGATGCGGTGAAGCTTGGCCGCGCCCTGCTCCCGGAGTTCGTAGCGCCAGCGGTCACGGATCGGCTGCGGAATGTCGGGCATTTCCGAAATGCCTTGCGCAAGCGCCCGGAAATAAAGCCCGGTGCCGCCGACGAAAATCACCGGCCGCTCTGAGAGCGTGCCCTCGTCGATGAGCTTCATCACGTCGCGCAGCCAGGCGCCGGTGGAATAGGCGATGGAGGGATGGACATGCCCGTAGAGATAATGCGGGACGCGAGCGAGTTCGGCAGCGGTCGGCCGCGCCGTCAGCACGTCGAGCACAGAATAGCCTTGCATGGAATCGGTGTTGACGATGACGCCGCCCTTGCGCTCGGCGAGATCGAGCGCGAGAGCGGACTTGCCGCTGGCGGTCGGCCCGGCTATCAGGATCGCGTTCTCAACGCGGCCCTCGCCCGCCTGCCCGCCGGAATTTTCGATGCCGCTGATCGCCACGCTCGTATCCCATCCCGCCGGCCGCGCATTGTCGCCGGCGCTTGCGAATATGGCGTCACGGTCGGTCGGCGCAAGCACTGTTCGCTGGCTGGCCGAAGGCATCGCCTGCGAATTCGCTTTGCCCGAGGCGGCCGGAGCCGCTGAAACGACCGCCAGCCTGCGCGCCGTGCTCGCACCCGAACCGGTCGACGTGATCGTTCAGCAGGTCGAGGCAAGGCGAAAGAAAATCCTTATCGCCGATATGGATTCCACGATGATCGATCAAGAGTGCATCGACGAGCTTGCCGATGAGATCGGCGTCAAGGATTACGTCGCCGCCGTCACGGCGCGATCGATGAATGGCGAGATCGCTTTCGAGCCGGCGTTGCGCGAGCGGGTGGCGCTGCTGAAAGGCCTCGACACTGCCGTGGTCGACCGCGTCATCACCAACCGCTTGACGCTGGCTTCCGGCGGCCGCGCGCTTGTCCAGACCATGCGCGCCAATGGCGCATGGACTGCGCTCGTATCGGGTGGCTTCAACGTCTTCACCGCACGCATCGCCGCCATGCTCGGCTTTCAGGAGAATCGCGCCAATCGGCTGATCGAGCAGGGCGGCCACTTCACCGGGCTGGTGGCCGAGCCGATCCTGGGGCGCGCCGCCAAAGCCGATGCGCTACTCGAGATTTCGGCCCGCCTGGGGCTGACGACCGCAGACGCCATTGCTGTCGGCGACGGCGCCAACGACCTCGACATGATCCGCCTTGCCGGCGCGGGTGTGGCACTTCATGCCAAGCCTGTCGTGGCGGCGGAGGCAAAATTCCGCATCGACCACGGCGACCTGACCGCGCTTCTCTATCTGCAGGGCTACCGGCGGGAGGAGTTTGTAGAGTGACGCCGATCCGCACCGAGCGGCTAATCCTGCGCAACTGGGAGGATCGCGACCGCGAGCTCTTCCACCGGATCAATTCCGACGAACGCGTCATGGAATTCTTTCCATTTCGCCGCGACCGCGCTGCCGCGGACGCCAAAATGGACGAGTTTCGCGCCTGGATCGCCGAGGATGGCTACGGTTTCGCTGCCGCCGAGATAATTGAAACGCGCCAATGCATCGGCTTCGTCGGCCTCCTCGATACCGATCATTTGCCCTTCCTGCCCGCCGGCACCGTCGAGATCGGCTGGCGGCTGGCGCCCGAATTCTGGGGCCATGGCTATGTCACCGAGGCGGCCGAAGCGTGGCTCGCCTATGGCTTCGAAACGCTTGGCCTCGACGAAATCGTGTCCTTCGCCGTTAGGGATAATCACCGTTCCACTGCGGTCATGAAGCGCCTGGGCATGATCGCCGACCCGGCCAGCGATTTCGACCACCCCGGCATTCCGGACAGCCACGCCGCGCTCAAGCAGCATGTGTTCTACAGGCTGACAGCCAAGGATTGGCGAAAAAACCGACCCTAATCAGTGCTTGTCAAACGGAAGCTCGTCGCCGGGTTGCGGCGGTTTGACGCCGACGCGATCGAGCACTTTCGAGAAATCATCGCCCGATGCATCACCAGCCCGTCGACGCAGGAAATCGGCCGCTGTCTCCATGGCTCCCACCTTTTGCGCCACAGCCGAAGCGATCCACTGGTTCAGCGACACACCATCAGCCTTTGCCAGACGTGCAGCCGCCTCCTTGATCGACAAGGGAAGTTTCAACGGATAAGTCGCCTTGCTCATGTTCGAAATCCTTCTAACAATTCGGCGGGGCTGACGACTGGAACTTCAAAACGGCCTGCCGCAGTCACAAAATCGCGGCGATTGTGAGTGACCAATGCGTCTGCCCGACCATTGATCGCTGCCTCAAGCACCATCTCATCCTTCGGATCATTCAATTGCGGGCGCCAGAGAAAATGCAGTTCGACCGGCTCTGCCAAGACAGCGAAGCCGGCCAGCAAACGATCCAGATCTGCAAGCGACAATCCGTGAATTGCCCGTTGCTCAGGGCGGGTCAGCACGGTTTCATATTCAAGAAACAGTGCTGTTGTCACCAATGGGCAAAGCTGTCGATTTGCGACCAACCGCAAAACGGCAAATGACGCACCATTCCTGCTGCGCAGACCTGCGGTCAGAACGTTTGTGTCCAATACGATCCGCTTCACAGGTCAAAATAGTACATCCCATGGGATGTTTCAACGTGCCTGTGAAGTTACCAGACTCAATCCATCCGGATCGTCACAAACCGCAACTCGCCAGTCTTCGACGCCAGCATCAGCAGGGCGTTCTTACGTCCCTGCTCCTTCAATGCGGCAATCCGGTCCATGACATCCTTGGGCGTGGCGACCGATTCCTGCGCGATCTCGGTGATCACCTCGCCGGCCTGGATGCCGCGTTCGGCGGCGGCCGAATCCTTGGTGACCTCGGTGATGACGACGCCGGAGACTTCGGCGGCGATGCCGAATTTCGTCCGCGTCTCGTCGTTGAGCTCGCCAACGGTCATGCCGAGCACGGAAGCCGTCGAAACGGCAGGCGCCTTGTCGCCATTGTCCTGGTCGGTGCTGCCGTCCTCGCTGCTGGCAAGCTTTTCGCCATCTTCGAGCCGGCCGAGCGTCACCTTCACGGTCTGCTCGACACCCTTGCGCACGATGACCACGTCGACAGCCTTGCCGACCGAGCTTTCCGCGACGACGCGCGGCAGGTCTCGCATTTCATTGACGTCCCTGCCGTCGAACTTGATGATGACGTCGCCCGCCAGGATGGTGCCGTTGTCGACGGGTCCGCCCTTGATGACGCCAGCGACCAGCGCGCCCTTGGCGGTCGCCATGCCGAGGCTTTCGGCAATGTCGTCCGTCACCGGCTGGATACGCACGCCGAGCCAGCCGCGCCGCGTCTCGCCGAACTGACGGAGTTGGTCGACGACGCCCAACGCGAGCTGCGAAGGAATGGAAAAGCCGATGCCGATCGAGCCGCCGGACGGCGAGATAATCGCCGTATTGATGCCGATCACCTCGCCGCTGCTGTTGAACAGCGGTCCGCCGGAATTGCCGCGATTGATCGCGGCATCGGTCTGGATGAAATCGTCATAGGGACCCGAATTGATGTCGCGGTTGCGGGCCGAGACGATACCCACCGTCACGGTGCCGCCGAGGCCGAACGGATTGCCGATCGCCATCACCCAGTCACCGACACGCATCTTGCTGGAATCGCCGAATTTCACCGCCGTCAGCTTGTGCCCTTTCGGATCGACCTTCAGCACCGCCACGTCGGTCTTGGTGTCGGTGCCGACCAGCGTCGCCTTCAGCGTCACGCCGTCGGAGAAATTCACCTCGATATCGTCGGCATCGGCGATCACGTGGTTGTTCGTCACCACAATGCCCTGCTCGGCATCGACCACGAAGCCGGAGCCCAGCGACTGCACCTTTTGCGAGCGATCGCCCTGTTCGCCGGGACGGTTCTTGAAGAAATCGTCGAAGAAATCCTGAAAGGGCGAGCCCTCTGGAAGCTGCGGCATCGGCACCGCGCCAGGCCCCTCCGTGCCCTTCACCCTCTGCGAGGTCGATATGTTGACCACGGCACCCAGCAGGCCCTGCGCGAGATCGGCGACCGAAGCCGGGCCATCCGCGGCGGCCGTCGGCGTCACCAGCGACGGGACGGTAGCGGCGCCAATAAGAAGTGCTGCAGCACCTGCGGTGAACGTCCGCCTCGCCGCGCGCAAAAAGCTGTTGGATGTCATCGAGAAGTCTCCCGGTGTCTCAGAAAGGAAAAGCGCTCGCCGAAAACGCTGCGTCGAGTCATGTTGGCAAGAAATACGGCACGTTTGCGGCTATGGCTATCGGCACAGGATAAATCCTCCGTTATCCGAAATCATAGTCCGATCACGTCACCCACCACGCACCAGCCAGACGATGCCGACGCCAACGGCGATTGCGATCAGCCCGGCGATCCGCAGCGCACTCTCCGGCATCGACAGAACTTCGCCGGCAAGTTTCTTGGCGAGGCCAGGAAAGCCGCCATAGACCAGGCCCTCTACGACGAGAACCAAGCCTATTGCCGCCAGAAAATCCTGCACCGGCCGTTACTGGCCGGTGCCTGGCTGCGCTGCCGGCGCAGCAGGTGCTGCGGGCGGCGCTGCCGGCGTATCCGCGCCGGCGGGATTGCGGAAGAAACGGAAGAATTCCGAATTCGGCGACAGCACCATCGTCGTCCCGGTATTGTCCAGCGCCGTGCCGTAGGCATTCATCGACCGGTAAAAGCCGAAGAAGGCCGGATCGCGCTGGTAGGCGTCCGCGAAGGTGGCGCTGCGTTGAGCTTCGCCTTCACCACGCAGGATTTCAGACTCCCTCCGTGCCTCGGCGACGATCTCCACCACTTCGCGGTCGGCGCGAGCCCTGATGCGCTGCGCCGCCTCGTTGCCGCGCGCCCTCAGCCGCTCGGCTTCGGCCAGACGCTCAGCCTTCATGCGGTCGTATGTCTGTTGCGAGACTTCCGCCGTCAAATCGGTTCGGCGAATGCGGACATCCTCGATTTGCAGGCCGAGCGACGTGGCGTCGGGCCTCAACTGATCGCGCACTTCACGCATCATCACGGCTCGCTCTTCCGAGAGCGCCGCCTCGAAGTCGCGCAGACCGTAAACACGGCGCAAGGCGGCGTCGAGACGCGTCCTCAATCGTGCCTCGGCCAGCTCGATCTGACCGGACACAGCGGAGCGGAACACGCGCGGATCCGAGATCCGATAGGCGATGAAGGCGTCGACCTCATAGAACTTGCCGCCCGAAACCTGGACGCGGATGTTGTCGAGGTCGAAGCGCAGCACCCTGTTTTCGATCAACTGCACGCTGTCGGCATCGAAGAAGGCGAACGGCGCCTTGAAATAGATGCCCGGCTGGCTCTTGACGTCGACGATCTCGCCGAACCTGAGCACCAGCGCCTGCTGGCGCGCATTGACAACGAAGACCGACGAATAAAGCAGGAATAGGATGACCGCTGCGATGACGGCGATGATGGGAAGACGGTTGGCCATCACTGGGTTCCTCCGAGGACCGGCGCCGGCGCCTTCTGCTGCAATGCCGGCAGCGGCAGATAGGGAACAACCCCTTGTCCATTGCCTTGCTCGATAATCACCTTGCTGGAATCCTTCAGAACCCTCTCCATCGTTTCCAGATAAAGCCGCTGGCGCGTCACATCCGGCGCTTTGGCGTATTCGTCATAGACCGAGATGAAGCGCTGCGCCTCACCTTCGGCCTCCTGCACGACCCGGTTCTTATAGCCGGCCGCGTCCTCGCGGATCTGTGCGGCCTCGCCGCGCGCCTGGCCGAGTTTCTGGTTGGAATACTGGTTGGCCTGCTCGACGAACTTGTCCTCGTCCTGTTCGGCGCGCTGCACTTCGTCGAAGGCGTCGGCCACTTCGCGCGGCGGCGCGGCATCCTCGATCGAAATCGCGTTGACGTTCAGGCCGGCCTTATAGCCGTCCAGCGTCGTCTGGATGATTTCGCGCACTGACGCCGCAATGCCCTCGCGATCATCGCGGAAGATGTCCTGCGCCGGCCGACGGCCGACGGCTTCGCGCATGGCGCTTTCGGCGACCTGCCGCAGCATGCCGTCGGGATCGGACACATCGAACAGATAGGCCCTCGGATCGGAGACCTGATAGGCGACAGAGAACTGGACATTGACGATGTTCTGGTCACCAGAAAGCATCAGGCCTGAACCGTTGCCGGAGGTCGTGCCGCCGCCGATATCGACGAGTTGTTCGGCGATGACGGCTGTCTCGACCGTTTCGATGGGCCACCAATGGAAATGCAGGCCGGGCTGCGAGAGCTCCGTCTTTGGCACGCCGAATCTGAGTTCGACGGCAACCTCGTCCGGCTGCACGGTATAGACGGCCTTGAACGCCCACAGCACGACAAGCGCTGCCGCGATCAGCCCGAACACGGCTGGGCTTGCCCCACCGCCACCCGGCAAAGCACGCCGCAACCTGTCCTGGCCGCGCCGGATAATGTCTTCGAGATCGGGAGGCGAACCCTGCGGGCCGCTGGGCCCCTTCGGTCCCTGCCCCCAGGGTCCTGGATTGTTGCCGCCGCCCCATGGGCCGCCGCCTCCGCCGCTTTTGTCATTCCAGGGCATGAATGTCCTTTCGCTCCCTCGCGCGCCGGCCTGACGGCGCAAAATCCAGTATCGTCCTTCTATAGGGACGCGACGGCGCGCTTTCAACGCGATCGGTCGTCGACACAGTCCGTTTTGGACTGTCGCGACCCTTTATCGTCTCTCAATGCACGTCGCGGCGTCGCTCGTAAACCGAATAGCGTGTCGCATGGCTATCCTTTTCACCGGCAGGAACGTCCTGCGAGCGGACGATGCGCCACGAATCCGGGTCGATAGGCGGGAAATGCGCATCGCCGTCGACCGCGGCAAGGATATGGGTGACATGCAAGCGGTCGGCCAGGGGCAGCGCCTGGGCATAGATCTCGCCGCCGCCGATGATGCAGATTTCGTCGGCGCCTGCCATGCAGCGCCCGCGCACCTTCGCCAGACTGATCGCGTCGTCGAGCGAATGCACGACTTCGACGCCCTCGGCGCGCCAGGTCTTGTCGCGGGTGACCACGACGTTGAGCCTCCCAGGCAGAGGCCTGCCGATGCCTTCATAGGTCTTGCGGCCCATGATGATAGGTTTGCCCATCGTGTCGGCCTTGAACCGCTTGAGATCGCTGGAAAGTCGCCACGGCAAACCGCCGTCGCGCCCGATCACGCCGTTTTCGGCGATGGCGACATAGATCGCGACGTCCATCAGCCACCGCTCCCGCCATCGCCGCCATCGGTAGGCACCAGCAGCAAAATGTCGATGTCGTGCTCGGGGTAGAAATTTTGCGCCGTCATCTCGAAACGCGTCGGCCCGACTTTCCTGACGTTTTCGCCACAGAACGAGACCAGGTTCTTCGGGTCGCCCTTGTCGACAGTCAGCTTGAATTTGCCGATGGTGCCCGTCGCCCAGTTGCCGCCAGTGGTCAGGATATAGGCGATGCGGTTCTCGAAATATCTCAGAGTGCCGTCGGGATTGCCCTTCGCTGCCTTGCGGATCGCATTCTCGAACGTCTGGTCCATGCAGTAGCGGGTCTTATAGGCGGCGTATTGGCCCTGGAACTGGCCGTCATAGAAGAAGCTGACCGAGGACGTGCCGCCAACGCTCGGCTTGTAGCGGTGGGCGACGCGGACTGCCTTGTTGGCTGGAAAGGTCGAGCGCCACCAATAGGTCGAGCGCAATTGCCAGAACGGCACGTAGACGGTCTTCATGCCCGAACCATCGTCGGCGGTGTCCTCGATGATGAGGCCGCGATCGACCCAATCGTCGGCAACCGCTTGCGGCAGCTTTGCCAATGCCGCCTTGGCCGCGTCGCCGAACGGGTAAAACGGCACGTTCTGCGCCTTCAAATCGGCGCTGATGTCGATGCCGAGCGCAAACGCCTTCTGCTCAAGCTGCGGTTTTGCCGCCACGCCGTCGATCGTCACCTCGAAGCCGAGGAAATTGTCGCTCTGACCGTCGGGAATCGCCGGCATCTCGTTGGGATCGCCTTCGATGTCGGGCATCGGGAAGGCGACGATCGCGTCGACATCCCTGTCGGTGTTGTTGCGGAAGACATAGTCGACCGTCACCTTTTCCGGCGAGATATAGAGATCCTCGCTCTCCATCGCGACGGCGTCGCTGCGCGACAGGATCAGGCCGCCCGTTCCCAATTCGGCGATTGAATCATTGGCGAATACGGGCGTGGCCGAGAGCGCCAGCGCTGCGGTCAGGACATAACGGAACATGGAAGCTCCCTTGGCGAGAATGCCGGTATGACTCTAGCCGTTTCAATGTGGAGTTTCAAAGCCCTTCCGCGCACTCGTCGGCGCTTGCCAGGCTTGTCTGGACACCGACGTTCCGATCGGGCAGGAGTTCGGCCATGCGCAAGCTTCTCGTCATCGGCATCGGCGCCGGCAATCCCGACCACATGACCGTGCAGGCCATCGACGGCTTGAACCGCGCCGAGGTGCTGTTCATTCCCGACAAGGGCGCGAAGAAGAACGATCTCGCAGAACTGCGCCGCCAGATCTGCGACCGATTCGTCACCAATCCAGACTCGCGCCGCGTCGAGTTCGACGTGCCGGTGCGAGCCGAGCCGGCGCCCTCCTATCGCTCGACCGTCGATGACTGGCACGAGGCGATCGCCGCGATCTATGAAGGCCTGATCCGCGATGAGCTTTCGCAAGATGGCTGCGGCGCCTTCCTGATCTGGGGCGATCCCTCGCTCTACGACAGCGCGTTGCGCATTCTGGAGCGTGTGCGCGTGAGAGGCAATGTCGCGTTCGAGCTCGAGGTGATCCCAGGCATCACCGCTGTCCAGGCGCTTGCCGCCAGCCACAGAACCGCGCTGAACCGCATCGGCGATGCGGTTCAGATCACCACCGGCCGTCGGCTCACCGAGGAAGGTTTGCCCGACAATGCCGGTAGCACCGTCGTCATGCTGGACGGCAAATGCGCCTTCAACACGCTGGACGACAAGGACCTCGTCATCCACTGGGGCGCCTATCTCGGCACGCCCGACGAGATCCTGATTTCCGGCCGCCTCGGCGATGTCGGCGACGAGATCGCGAAGACACGCGAGGAAGCCCGCCGGAAAAAGGGTTGGATCATGGACACCTATCTGCTGCGCAAGCCCGGCGAGCCTGAGGAGTAGGAGGGGTAGGCTCGGCCGGCACAGACTCCACCGACCTCACCCGGCATCGATCTCCGCCTGCAGTGCCTCCATATGCGGCGCCGCCGCGGAAGCCGCAGCCCGTTCGATGGCGCGAAAGCGGCTGACCACCGCGAGCCCCACCGAGGTCAACTGGGCGCCGCCGCCCTTTTTCCCACCGGTCTGCGCCGCGACCAGCGGCTTGCCGAATACCCGGTTCATGTCCTCGACCAGATCCCAGGCGTGTTTGTAGGACATTTCCATGCCCCGCGCCGCAGCCGAGATCGAGCCGAAGGCGGCGATCTGCTCCAGGAGCTCGATCTTGCCCGGCCCGATGCGCCCTTCTGGATCGAGGTTTATCCGCAAGCTCAGCGACGGCATCTTGCTCCTCCGCAGTCACGCCACATCCATCCTAGAAGCTCTCCAATGATACCGCTATTCTAAAATGATATAGCGACAATCATCCGGTGGTCATCCATCCGCCTCGACAGGCAAGCCGGCGCCCGTGTTCGCCCGGTCGAAGCTTACCGTCTTGACCACCGCGTAGACTTTTCGACCGAGCTGAAGTTTCAGCGTCTGTCGTGATTGCTCGGTGATCCGGGCAAGCACGGTTGCGCCATTGCAGTCGATGCCGATCTCGACCGTAGGCCCTTCACCCGGTTCTATCGCCACGATCGTGCCCGGCAAGATGTTGAGCGCGCTGAGGCCCGTCGGCTGTCCGGTGGCGATCATCACATCGCGGGCACGGATGCGGATGCGCACCGGCGCACCGACCGGCGTTGTCAGAAGCGGCACGCGGATCTCGCCCGCCGCCGAGCCAAGCACGGTCATGCCAAAGACTTCGTCGTGGCGCAGCACCGCGGTGTCCAGCACCGCGCCGCCCTCGCCGCGCTCTTCCGCCGGCAACAGGTCGAGCCGCTGCATGATCGCCCCGGTCGGGCCGCAAGCAGCGACTTTGCCTCGCGCCAGCACAACGACGTCGCTTGCCAGCCGCGCCACCTCAGAGATCGAATGGCTGACATAGACGATCGGGATTTTCGTCTCGTCGCGCAGCCGCTCGATATAAGGCAGGATTTCTGCCTTGCGGGCCTCGTCGAGCGAAGCCAGCGGCTCGTCCATCAGCAACAATTTCGGGCTGGCGAGCAGCGCCCGGCCGATCGCCACGCGCTGTTTCTCGCCGCCGGAAAGGTTCGCCGGCCGCCGGTCGAGCAAAGGACCGATGCCGAGCAGTTCGACCACCGCATTCATGTCCGCATAGCGTTCCGCCGTCGGCGTGAACCAGTGGCCGTAGCGCAGATTGCTGGCCACGCTCATATGCGGAAACAGCCGCGCATCCTGGAACACCATGCCGATGCGGCGCTTGTGCTTCGGCACGAACAGGCGCGCATCAATATCGACCAGCACGCGGCCGTCGGCCTCGATCCGCCCCTTATCGGGCCGGATAAGGCCGGCAATCATGTTGATCAGCGTTGTCTTGCCGGAGCCCGAGGGCCCGAACAGCGCGGTCAGCCGCCCGGCGCTCTCGAAGCGGGCGTCGACCTCGAAATTGCCAAGCCGATGGCTGATATCGACCACGACCGTCATTCGGTATCCATCCGCTTGCCGACGCGCCGCGCCAGCACTTCCGACGCGATAAGTGCTGCCATCGAGATGACGATCGAGATCAGCGTCAGCCTGAGCGCGCCGGCATCGCCGCCCGGCACCTGCGTGAACGTGTAGATCGCCGATGGCAGCGTCTGCGTCTCGTTGGGGATGTTGGAAACGAAGGTGATCGTTGCGCCGAATTCGCCCATCGCCTTAGCGAAAGACAAGATCGCGCCGGCGATCAGGCCGGGCAGGATCAGCGGCAGCGTGATAGTCCCGAACACCCACAGCGGATTGGCGCCAAGCGTTCCGGCTGCCGCCTCGATTCTGCGGTCGACCGCCTCGATCGACAGCCGGATCGCCCGCACCATCAAGGGAAAGCCCATGACAGCGCAGGCCAGTGCCGCACCCGTCCAGCGAAACGAGAAGACAATGCCGAAATGCTCGGCCAGAAAGGCGCCGGCCGGACCGCGCCTGCCGAAGGAGAGCAGCAGCAGATAGCCGACAACCACCGGCGGCAGGATCAACGGCAGATGCACCAGCCCGTTGAGCAGCGTCTTGCCCCAGAATTGTCCACGGGCGAGCACAAGCGCGATCAATATGCCGGGCGGCAGGCTGGCAATCATCGCCACCGTCGCCACCTTGACGGACAGCCTGACCGCATTCCATTCGTCGGGAGTGAGGTCCAGCAGCCAGTTCATCTTTTGGCGTGTGCCTCAGTTGCTCGGCGTAAGGACCGTAAAACCCTGCGCCTTGAAGAGCTCGCCGGCCTTGGCGGACTGCAGGCATTTCAGGAATGCCGGCGTGTCCTTGTCCTTCGAATCCGCCATCTGGGCAATCGGGTAGACGATCGGCGGGTGCGAATCCTCCGGGAGGGCGCCGATCACCTTGACGCCGGGCTCGGCATGCGCGTCGGTGGCGTAGACGATGCCGAGCACTGCCTCGCCGGTCGAAACAAGCTTGAGCGCGGCGCGCACATTCTCGGCCTGCGCCACCTTGCCTTCGACCGAGGACCAGACGCCGAGCGATTCAAGTGCCGCCCTGCCATATTTGCCGGCCGGCACCGCCTTGAAATCGCCCATGGCAAGCCTGCCGTCGCCGATCAGCCCGGCAAGATCAAAACCCCTTTCGATCCTGGTGTTGACAGCCGAATCCTTCGGCGCCACCAGCACGATCTGGTTGCCGAGCAACTTCACTTCGGTATCCGGCTTGGTCAGCTTCTTGTCGGACAGATATTTCATCCAGTCGAGGTCGGCCGAGATGAAGACATCGGCCGGCGCGCCGGCCTCGATCTGCTTGGCCAATGCGGAGCTTGCGGCGTAGGAAATAGTCGCCGCCTCGCCGACATCGGCCTCGCAGGCGGTGTTCACGGCGTCCAGTGCGTTCTTCATGCTTGCCGCGGCGAAGACAATCAGCCTGTCATCCGCATGGGCAGCCGGCATAGCGGCGATCAACATCGTCGTGAGACCGCCAATGGCGGCCGCCGTCAATCCGAAACCCTTGCGCACCAGCATGAAACTCTCCCCGGGGCTTGAAAATCCGATCAGCGCGAGTCTGCCAATCGATATATCCACATGAATATAACAAGGGAAGGCTTTTTGCCAGACTTAGCCCGGACAATGGCCCAGTTAGTGGCCCGGCCAATGGCATTGCGTGTTGTTGCCACCGCTCGCGATCGATTGAGGTGGATACAGCGCGAGATTGGAGACCGCTGCCGCGGGTCAAGGCATCGGACATCATGGTGGAAGTGCACTAAAGCTACTCCCAATTTGCGAGAGTCAGGCAGCAAGCCTGTGAATTAGAGCGTCCTCAACATAGATGCCATCGATGGTGTTATGGGAAAATCGCACCTCCCCAAGACCATCCACCCGCATGGCAGTGCCCAAGCCGGCGATCAGCCGGTCGTCCGATGACGTGATCTTCACCTTGCTAAGATCCAAAATCGGCTCGTCTGGACGCGCCTTACGCCAGTCCGCAGCAATGGTTGCCGCGTCAAGGTATTTTTTCTCAAGGTCCTTTCGCGCCCCGCGATAGGCAATGACCATACGCCAATTCTCGACATCGCCGTTGTACAACCAGAGTGCAGCCGCGACCCCGAATTTCCTTTCATCAAGAGCACGAATCAAATTGATGCCGGCATCAATGTCGGCCCTTACCAACGCTCCTGAAGCCATCTGAATATTCCTTGCTCTTCGTCCACCATGGCATTTCGCATGGCCGTCGCCTCGAACACATCTATCATATCGTAACGCGAGGCCTCATTCCAATCTGAGACTGCCGACCAGTGACCGTCGAACACCGGCGACGCGGCACGGCTTTCGGTAAGCTCCGCAGACAAACCAGCCAGCGCTATGAGCTTGTTGAGATCGTGGCTATAAATGTCTTGGACGAATTTCTTGTCGGGAATCGTATCAGGCCGAAAAAGCCTCGAAATTCGCGACTTGATGGCGATCTCTGCGGCATAGCCAAAAAGATAGTAAGCGTTCGAAAAACGCTCGTTCTGAAACAAAAATTCAGCATCGCGCAGTTTGGCATTTGCAATGGCTTGGAGTGTTGCCCTTTCCAATGTCACACCGCGATCGGCGCCTTGATCGTCGCATCGGCGAGGTAGTTTTCCAGCCGGAAATCCTCGAAGCGGAAGGCAAAGAGGTCCTTCACCTCCGGATTGATCCATAGTGTCGGCAGCGCCTTGGGCGTACGCCGCAATTGTTCGCGCGCTTGCTCGAAATGGTTCGCGTAAAGATGCGCGTCGCCCAGCGTATGGACGAAATCGCCGGGCTTCAGCCCCGTCACCTGCGCCACCATCAGAGTTAGCAACGCATAGGAAGCGATGTTGAACGGCACGCCGAGAAAGATATCACCGGAACGCTGGTAGAGCTGGCAGGAGAGCCTGCCCTCCGAGACATAGAACTGGAACAGGCAATGACAGGGCGGCAGCGCCATGGCTTCCACTTCGGCCGGGTTCCACGCCGAAACGATCAGCCGTCGGGAATTAGGATTCTTGCGTATCTCCTTCAAGAGATTGGCAATCTGGTCGATGGCGCCGCCATGGCCGTCCGGCCAGGAGCGCCATTGCTTGCCATAGACCGGGCCGAGATCGCCATTCTCGTCGGCCCATTCGTCCCAGATCGAGACGCCGTGGTCGTTGAGATATCTAGTGTTGGTGTCTCCGGCCAGAAACCACAGAAGTTCATGCACGATCGACTTCAGATGAAGCTTCTTGGTGGTGGTGACCGGAAAGCCGCGCGCAAGGTCGAAGCGCATCTGGTAGCCGAACACCGAGCGCGTTCCGGTGCCGGTGCGGTCGCCGCGATCGGCGCCGTTTTCCAGTACGTGCTTCAAGAGGTCGAGATACTGGCGCATCGGCTTCGGCTCGATTTCGGGGGCTCGATTCGGGTTACCGACCATCATAACCGACTGGCTGCCGGCCGAACATATTAAAGCGCAGAATGTTCCAACAAACAGCTACAGTCTGGGCTGGCGCGGAAATCGCGCCAGCATTCGCCAATGCAGGATGATTGTCAGAGGCTGGCGAGCTTGCCCAGGTCCTTGGCGACCAAGTAATAGAAGGTCACGCGGCTCTTGGTGTTGTCGGCCTCCATCGCCTTGCAGGTCTTTTCGATGGCCGCGTCCCCCTTGCTGCCGTCGGCGATGCCGAGCTTTTTGGCAACCCAGTTGGCCTTGACGCGATCGAGTTCCTTGGGGTCCGTGCAGGACACCAGCGAGGAATCCCGATTTCTGAGCGCAATGCCCAAATGCTTCACGATCTTGGCGACCGCGTCGGCATCTGCCGCGGCGTCGTACTTCTTCACGTCTGCGAGATAATCGGCCATCAAATTTCCCCTCGTCGGCGCCACGGGATCCGGTCGATGAGGGTTGTGGCGCGCTGCCGCAAAATGTGCGCTAAGTCGGTAACGCCTCACCACCGCAAAGCTTCGGTTGAGACCGTTCACAAGTCAAGCCTTCGCGATGCCGTTTGACTCAGCGACAAAGCATCATTGAGGCCTTTCATTTTCCACGATCGGTCCCTATATCTGTTTGGTCGGCTTGACCGACTATGGCGATAAACAGGCGATGAAATAAGCCGTTCGGACCCGGGGGCGGTACCCGGCGCCTCCACCAAAAACCGCTCTTGTCTAAGAGCGGCTTTTGCTGGGGGCGAAATAGGATCGACGAAGGTGTAAAGATCGTACTTTTGCCCGGCATTGTACCACCGTTATCGGGCTAAACTTATAGTTGCCAACGACAACTATGCGGAAGCACGTCTCGCCGCGTAAGCGGTGCGATAGCTTCAATTCAAGCCCTAGTGGTTCGCACTTCTAGGCGGGGTTCGGAGGTACCTGGCAACAGAAACCTCCACTTCTCCCCCTTCGATTTCCCCCTTTCGATATTGTGACGGCAGCAGGCTTGTTGGCCGCGCTTCTTGCGCTGCGCCCCGTCGCGAAGCTGTCTTGCTGGCAAATGCGGGCTGCCGCATTCATCCAAAGGACCAAAAGAATGCAAAACGATTCCGATCGATTCTTCGTGCTGACCGGCGGTCCGGGTTCTGGCAAGACCACATTGATCGAAGCGTTGCGGAAGGCCGGCCTCGCCACCTCGCCCGAAGCCGGACGCGGCATTATCCGCGACCAATCGGCGATAGGCGGCCTTGCCCTGCCCTGGCGAGATCCGGCACTGTTCGCCGAACTGATGCTGTCTTGGGAAATGCGTTCGTATCACGCATCGCTCGAACAGAACGGCCCCGTCTTCTTCGATCGCGGCGTGCCGGACACCCTTGGCTATATCAGGCTAACTGGCCTGCCGGTGCCCGGCCACGTCAGGAATGCCGCCGAACGCTTCCGCTACGCCAGTCATGTCTTCATCGCACCACCTTGGCCGGAGATCTTTCGGCAGGACAGCGAGCGAAAGCAGACCCTCGACGAGGCCGAACGCACCTATCATGCGCTGACCAGTGTCTACACGGAATTGGGCTACGAGCTGATCCCGTTGCCCTTTGGCGCCGGTCGAGGCGCGATTGCGATTTATCTTCGCCGAGGCAGGCTTGTAGCTTGATCTCAGACGTCAAAAAGGCCGGGAATGAACCCGGCCTTTCTGTCGTCGATAGCGATTGCTTTATTCAGCCGGCGCTTCGACAACCTCCCGCCCACGGCCGAGCGTCAACTTGGCCAGCGTGAAGGAGATCACCGCGCAAAGCGTGATGCCGGCCACCATCGGCAGCGGTGTGCCGTCGAAGAACACCCCGGCGATGCCCATGGCGACCGCACCGATGGCGAAGTGCAGTGTGCCCATCAAAGCCGAGGCCGTGCCAGCGATCGCGCCATGCTCCTCCATGGCCAGCACCGAAGTCGTCGGGATGACCAGGCCGAGGAACCCGTAGCCGACGAACAGCAGCGCCGCCATCACGTCGAGCCGGTCGACGCCGGACGCCATCACGGCGAACAGCACCACCATCGTCGTCGCATAGCCGACCACCGCGACCCGCACCACGGGCCTTAGCCCGAACCGTTCCGACAGCACCCCCGTCAACTGCGACATGCCGATGAAGGCGACCGCGTTGATCGAGAAGAACATGCTGTAGACCGACGGCGACAGCCCGTAATGGTCGATCAGGATGAAAGACGAGCTCGACAGATAGACGAAGAAGCTCGCGATCCCGAAGCCGCCGATAGACGCCAGGCCAAGGAAGTTGCGGTCGCCCATCAGGAAGCGATAGGCGGAGAGCGCGGTGCCAAACGAACTGCCTGCACGCGCCTCGACCGGCCGCGTCTCCTTGAGCGAGGTCGCCAGCAGGATGGTGGCAAGCACCGCCCCACCCGTTACCGTCCAGAACACGGCACGCCAGCCGAAATTCTCGATGATGACGCTACCGGTCAGCGGCGCCAGGATCGGCGACACCGAAAACACCAGCATCAAGAGCGACATCAGCTTGGCAGCGTCGGTCCCGGTATGCAGGTCACGCACGATGGCGCGCGGCACCGCCATGCCTGCGCTGGCGCCGAGCCCTTGCAGGAAACGGAAGGCGATCAGCCATTCGACCGAGGGCGCCAGCGCCGAGCCGATGCCGCCGACCATGAACAGTGCGAGGCCGCCATAGAGCGGCAGCTTGCGCCCGACCATGTCGGAGATCGGTCCGACGACGATCTGGCCAAAGCCCATGGACAGAAAGAAGATCAGCAGGCTCATCTGCACGGCAGCGGTGCTGGCCTGCAGATCCGCGCCGATCGAAGGCAGCGCCGGAAGATACATGTCGATGGCGAACGGACCGATCGCGGACAACAGGCCGAGCACGACCGCGATGCGGAGGAATTGGGGATTCATGATAGCGGGTTCTTTCAAATCTGGTTTGCCGCCGACCGGCGTCTAATCCTAGGACGTTCCATCCCATGGAATTCCGACTTCTTCTGCGGAGGGAAACCTCTTCAATCTAAGTCCATAAATTTAGACACTCTTGTCTAATTCGTCAATCACCTCTATATAGTTTTTATGAAAGCCAACGTTTCTCCTGACGCCTTCCCGCCACGCGGCCACGAGGCCAAGCGCGTCTCAATCATGGACGCTGCCGGCGAGGTGTTCTGCCGCGAAAGCTTCGCCGGCGCCAATATCGACATGATTGCCGCCGAGGCCGGCGTTTCGCGCCAGACGATCTACAACCACCATGGCGACAAGGAGAAACTTTTCGTCGCAATCGTCCGCGACCTCACCGAGCGTTGCAATGCCGGCATCTTCGCCACCATTTCCACCTTTCCCGACCAGCCCAAGGACCTCGAGGCCGATCTGATCGCCTTCGCCGTGCGCATGAACCGCAACTGTGTCTGCAACCGCGATGGAAAATTCCTGCGCAAGTTGATCCAGACTGAGGGCGAGCGCTATCCCGAGCTCTTCGCCGAATGGCGAGAACAGGGACCGGGCAGGACATGGCCAGCGATCGCCGCCCGCTTCGCCCGGCTCGCCCATGCCGGTTTCCTCGACATCGATGACCCTGATGTCGCGGCACGCCAGTTCCTGGCTCTTGCCAATGCCGAATTGCAGACGACCTTCATGCTCGGCGGCACGCCTGATGACGACGAGGTGCTGCAATCGGCGACACACGGCGTGCGCACCTTCCTGCGCGCCTTCGGCAAGCGGCAGCCGGCCGCCGATGCGCAAAAGCACAACGCCCTCACCAGCGCTTGAGCGATCAAATCTGAGGCATGCCCTCTCGCATCTGCCCTGCCGGCGTCTATATCCGGTTTACGCCGCGCTCAAGCTTGATTACAGCTATGCAGACGATTCAATGGAACCCGACAGCCACATGGCCGACGACCACATCCGCTACGACATTCTGGCCCAGGAGGCATTGCGCGGCGTCATGCGCAAGGTCCTGGCCGAGGTCGCGCGCACCGGCCTTCCCGGCAACCATCATTTCTTCATCACTTTCCTGACCGGCGCCCCGGGCGTGCGCGTGTCTTCCCGCTTGCGCGAGCGCTATCCCGAACAGATGACCATCGTCATCCAGTTCCAGTATTGGGACCTGAAGGTGACCGACACCGGCTTCGAGGTCGGGCTGTCCTTCTCCGACGTGCCGGAAAAACTGGAAATCCCGTTCTCGGCCGTGCGCGGCTTTTACGACCCGTCCGTCAATTTCGAGCTCGAATTCGACGTGAAGACGGAGACCTCGGCGGACGAGGAATTGGCCGGCCAGCCCGCTTCCGAACCGCTGGCCATCGTCGCCGAGAAGAAGCCTGAGAAGAAGAAGGCCACTGAGGCCGAAAAGAAGCCTGCCGCGGCCGACGCCGCCGCCAAGAGCGCCGAAGTGGTGTCGCTCGACGCCTTCCGCAAGAAGTGATCCGACGGGCCGCGCTATATGGCCGACATCGTCAACCTCCGCCAGGCCCGCAAGCAGAAGGCACGAGCCGACAAGGAGCGCCTGGCCGAACAGAACCGGACGCTGCACGGCCGTTCCAAGGCCGACCGGGAGCGTGACCGTCTGATCGCCGACAAGGCAGAGAAATTCGTCGCCGGCCATCGCCGCAAAACCTCGAGCGATCCGGATTCCCCCAACATCGGACCGAAAAGTGCGCCGCGGTTTTCGGACAAATCCGATGCTTGAAGTGAAGTGAGTCACGCCCGGTGAGCCCGGTCGAGAAACGCTCGGTGACCATACGCGGCCATCGCACCAGCTATTCGCTCGAAAAGCCGTTTTTCGACGATCTCGTCGCCATTGCGGCAGCGCGCAAACTGACGCTCGCCGCCCTCGTCGCCGAAATCGACGAGGCCCGGCCGCGCGATGCCAACCTGTCTTCGGCGCTCAGGCTCTACGTCTTGGATTGGGCGAAGCGAGGGATGGAAAGGTAGATCTACCCCCCGCCCAGCGACTTCAGCAGACTGTCGATCGACGAAGGTTCAAGCTTGGGTTTTGGCGCGGATTCTGCTGGCGGTGGGTTGTCATTGGCCGGCGGCGGCTGAGGCGCGCGCTCCACTTTCTGCGCCCGCGCCGCGGCGGCCCTACGTTCGGCGGCGACCCTGCGTTCGGCGTCGAGTTTGGCCTTTTCTTCCGAAGCGATCCGCATCGCCTCTTCCGCCTTCCGGCGTTGCTGTTCCTTCGCCGCCTCGTCCGCCGCTTTTTGCGCCGCCTTGGCCTTCGCTTCGGCATCCGCCTTGGCCTTTGCCTCCGCCTCGGTCTTCGCTTTGGCCTCGGCTTCAGCCATCGCCTGCGCATCCGCCTTGGCTTTCGCTTCCGCTTCAGCCTGAGCCTTTGCCTCGGCTTGAGCCTTTGCCTCGGCTTCAGCCTTCGCCCTCGCATCTGCCTCGGCTTGCAGCCGCGCCGCTTCCTGCTGCTTGCGCAATTCCTCGGCTGCCCTGTCACGCTCGGCCTGCAGGGCCGCGTAGTAGCGCACCTCGCGCCGCAACCGCTGTTTTTCAAGCAGTGCCGCCTGCATGGCCTCGACCCGCTGCTGCTCCTTTTCAAGTGCGCGCTGGGTCAGAAACTGCGCCAGCGGCTCACTGTCGAATTGCCGCTTCGCGGCGCCAAACGGCCCATCGACGCTGAAATTCACAGTCGGATCGGAGCCTACCAGCGCTTCGTCGCCGGGCCGATAAGTGATCGAACCACTGGTGGCGACCGTGCTGGCATTCAGGTCCGCCGTGATGTCGGCGGACAGCGTCGCCGCCGGATTTTCAAGATTGACCGGCGGTGCCCTCAGCGTGCCGCCGGCAATTGTGAAGGCAATGTCCGTATCCCCAGCCGGAAAACTGCCGTTTGCGGCGATCTGCGGCGCGAAACCGGCGGTCTTGGCCGCATCGATATCGCGCCCGATCGCGTCGGCCTTGGCGATGAAGGCGCCAAAGGCGTCAGGATTGACGCCGGCAACAGTCAAGCCTTTCAGCGCCGCCGTGCCGGAACCGGACAGCGCCGCAATCATCGCATCGACCGATTTGCCGCTGGTCGAAAGCGTCGCCGAGAAATCGCCGCTTCCGCTGATGCCGGCCTGTGGCACTACGGTGGCCAGATCGGCCCCGGCAAGTTTCATCTGGCCGGAGAAAAGCCCGGTGCCGTCATTGTTCTTCAGCTCGAATAGCCCGGAAAGCGCACCGCCGGAGAACTTTGCCTTGAGGTCCGAGACGCGGATGCCTTCCTGGTGGAGCTTCAGCGAAAGCGCCGCGTCATAAGCTGTGGCAAGCGGGCCGGCGACCAGCGATGCCGTGGTCAGGTCGAGTTCGGCGGTGAACGGCAGGCTGGACTTCTGGCTGAATGGAGCAGTCGGCCAAGCCCCGCCGGTGCTCAGCAAGGCCTGGTCGCCAAACAGTGCCACCGCCATCGGATCGAGATCCAGTTCATCGAGCGCCAGCGCGCCAGCAAGATGCGGCACCCCGTCCTTGACGTCGACATTGACGTCACCTGAAACCGCCGCCTCGTTGATGGCGCCGCTGAGGCCGGACAACACCAGAAGGCCATTGCCGAAGTCGGCGTCGGCCGCAAGCCACGTCGACATGCCTGTCCCCATGCCCGGCAAGCCGACGCCTGTCGTCATCAGCCAAGGCTCGATGTCGGCGGCTTCCAGGCTGACCTTGCCCTTGGCGGTGGGGCCTTGTGGCGTGCCGGCAACCGTGCCGTCGAAGCCGGCTTTGAAGTCGTCGCCGGCGAGGCTGAAGCTCGTCATCATGCCGCCGCCAAGCGTGCCTCTTGCCGAGATGTCGGTGGTCGCCTCGCCAACCATGCCGAGCGGCAGCGCCGGCAGGCCGTAAAGCGCTAGGAGCGCGGTTGCGTCGGCATTCCTGGCGTTGAACGTCAGCGACACCGGTGCCTCGAAAAGCCGATCGGCTACCCCTTTGCCGGACAGCGACGCCGAAAACGCCGAGCCGCCTGCCTTGCCTTGCGCGCTGACCGCCAGTCCCGTCGTGCCATCGCCATTGGCGGCGGCACTCGTCACCAGATCGACCCGCGCATCCTGGAACAGCTCGGGATAGGCCGCCCCACGCGCTGCCAGCCCCTTCAGCACGGCGTTGCCCGGATAGTGCTGCGCCGCGACATCGACCAACGGCTTGAGGTCGACGGCGACCACGGAGGCATCGAGCTTGCCGGTCGGGCTCGCTGGGAAATCCTTGATCCGGCCGGTGGCGCTGATCGAGGCGCCGGCAAGCCCGCCAACCGAGAGCCGGTCGATTTCGAGCAGACCGTCGCGCAATCTCAGCGCCGTATCGACCGTATCGGCGGTCAACCCGCCGGCATTGACCGGCCCAGCCTTGATCTGAAAATCGAGGTCGCGGTCGGAAAAACGGTTGGCACCCTTGTCGCTGATGAAGATCGAGGCGAAGGCGGCGAGGCCGTCGACATCGAGCTCGCCACCTTCGAGCCGCATCAGCACCGACGGCCTGGCATCGTCGGGCTGGCTGGAATCGATGCGGCCCAAAAATTTCGCCTTGCCGAGAACGAGCTCGAGGTCGCTGAAGGCCTGGCGCTTACCGGTCAGGTCGACCTTTGCCTTGAAGCCGGCGGCCGGCAGCCGGCGGATCGCCTCGTCGACATCCTTCGACAGCCAGGCGGCAAAGCCGGAAGGCTGCCCCACGGCCAGAAGCAGCGAGCCGGTGAAGCCGAAATGATCCTCGACGCTAAGCATGCCGTTTGCTTCCAGCCTAGCGCGGCCGGGCAGCGTCGCGGCCAGCGACTTCACCGACCAGCCGGCATCGGCCGGCTCGGCGGAAAGGCGGACGTCGCGAACCGTCGTGTCGCCGGCCACCACCGCCGGCAGCTTCACCTCGACGGTGCCCGGTATGGTCGGCTTCGGCAAATCGAGCAGCGCCTGCTCCAACGCCGCGACACGCGCCGACAGCGTCAGCCCAGTGCCGGCCGCGGCACCAACCGCCTCATCGAACTGTACCTGCGCGCCATTGGCCTCGATCGAAAAGCGAGGGTTCGGCCCAAGCTCGACGGCAGCCTTACCGTCGGCGGTGTAAGGATTGTCGAGCGGCCCGGTCTCGAAGCGGAATTCATCGACACCAAGCTTCCGGTGGTCGAGCGAGAATTTGCCGTTCAGCCTGAATCCCGGCTCCGGCTTGCCGGCGCTGGCCTTTATCGTCCCACTGTCCGCGCCGTCAATCAGCGCCGAACTCTTGTCGGCGCCATTCTTGTCAGAACCTGCGACCTTGAACTGGCCCGAATAGATCGCGGCGCCGTTGACGATAACAGCATTGCCGTCGGCCTCGACGACCAGCGGATAGGCATCCGGATCGGCCTTGAGCCTGAGCCGCATCTGCCCGTCGCCGCCGGCCCTGCCTGTGGACGCGATGACGGTGCTGCGCAGGCCGTCGAGCCGCAGCGAGCCGTCCATCCGCCAAGGCCCGGCCAGCGATTTGGCAGAGATCGTCGAATTGATCTCGGAAATGAGATGGCTGCGCCCGCCGGCGGCATGGCGCAGCGCGATCTCTCCGTCCGTCACTGTCAGCTTCTCGATCGAGATCTGGCCGGGATCGAAGGGCGACGACGGGCGCATCGTCCAGTCGACAGTGCCGTCGGCGGCAATGTCGATCGTCGCCTTCGGCCGCACCAGCCGCATGTCGAAGATCAGCACCTCACCGCTCAGGAAGGGCGCCAGTTCCGCATCCATCGAAAAAGTCTCGACGGTCATTGCCGGCTGGCCGGCAGGACCGCCGGCAACAGTGACGTTCGAAAAGGTCACCGAGGGAAACGGCAGCAGCCTCGCCGTCGCATCGCCCTGAACGGTTACCTTGCGGCCCAGAATGGCGCTCGCCTCGCGCTCGAAATCGGCACGGTAGCCCGTCCAGTCGATAAAGTACGGCACCACCAGCGCCGCACACAGCACCAGCACGAAAAGGCCACCGAAGATCACGAACAGGCGTGCGAGCATCAGCTCCGAAGCAGTTGATTGAAAATCAGCCGCACTCTACCCGCATCCGCGTGTCGATAAAGTGGCAATTTCCCGGCCGACAGGCTTCTAGAGCAAAAGATGGTAGCCAAGAAAACTCAGCGAGCGTCGCGCTTTGCCTGCGCCACCTTGGCCGCCTTGCGCTGTCGGCCGAGTTCCATCGGCCGAACCAGGTTCGGCGCCCTCTGGTTCACCACCGCCCGCATGCCTTTGTGCGCGGTGCGCGTGTTGAACTCAGGACCGTCTGCCGCAGCGCCTTGCTTCATGGACAGCGCCTTGCGTGCATTGTCGACCAGCGAAACACGCGCCGCCAACTGGCGGCGGCGTTCGGCCTCGCCATTGAGCCGCCGCATGGCCATCGCCAGAACCTCGAGCTTCAGCTGCGAGCCACCGTCGGCCTTTGAGGCGGCAGCTCCTTTTGGCGCACCCTTGCCGCGTATCTCGCGGCGGCGCCGATGCGCCTCGCCCTGCGCCTTGTCGCGCCGCTCCCGCAACAGCTTGACCAGGCCGGAAAGCTCGGCGTCGGCAAGATCCTGCACCGCCGGATGGTGCGACTTCTCGACGAGAGCATGTTCGTCGGCGCTTAGCGCTCGAGCCTCTTCCTTGCGTGAAATCGCCATGACACCATTCCTCCGTCTGTGACGCCTGCCTCAAAACCTCATGTCCTTGGAGCCTCGGTCCAAATGGTGGTGCGGTCAAGCCGAGCACCATTTGATCTTCGTCCACTATGCGGCCGGCAGTATCTTCCCAGGGTTCATGATATTCAGCGGGTCGAGCGCTTGCTTGATCGTGCGCATGATGTCGACGCTGTGGCCGAGCTCATGGCGCAGGAAGCCGACCTTGCCCTGTCCGATGCCGTGCTCGCCGGTGCAGGTTCCATCCATGCCGATCGCCCGCATGTTCAGCCGCGCGACAAACTCTTCCGTCGCCGCGATTTCCTTCGGATCGTCCGCGTCCATCAGCACCAGCACATGGAAATTGCCGTCACCGGCATGGCCGACGATCGGCGCGATCAGTCCTATTTCGGCAATGTCGGCCTCGGTTTGCGTGACGCATTCGGCAAAGCGCGAGATCGGCACGCAGACGTCGGTCGACAGCCCCTTGGCGCCCGGCCGCAGCGTCAGCGACGACCAATAGGCGTCGTGCCTGGCCTTCCACAGCTTCGTTCGCTCCTCGGCGACACTGGTCCACAGGAATGGTCCGCCGCCATATTCTTCGGCGATCATGCCGAAGGTCTCGGCCTGCTCGGCAACGCCGGCGTCGCTGCCATGGAACTCGACGAACAGGCACGGGCTTTCGGGATAGTCGAGTTTCGAATAGCTCTTCATCGCCCGCATCTGCAGCGCGTTGACCAGTTCGATGCGCGCCACCGGAATGCCCATCTGGATCGTCGCGATCACAGCGTTGCAGGCCGCCTCGACGCTGGGAAACGGGCAGACGCCGCCGGAAATCGCCTGCGGAATGCCCTGCAGCTTCAGGGTCAGCTGGGTGATGATGCCGAGCGTGCCTTCCGAGCCGATCAGGAGCCGCGTCAAATCGTAACCGGCCGAACTCTTTTTTGCGCGCTTGCCGGTCGTCACCGTCTCGCCGTCGGCCATCACCGCCGTCAGCGACAACACATTCTCGCGCATCGTGCCGTAGCGCACCGCATTGGTGCCCGACGCCCGCGTCGCCGCCATGCCGCCGAGCGACGCATTCGCGCCCGGATCGATCGGGAAGAACAGGCCGGTGTCGCGCAGGTGCCGGTTGAGATCCTCGCGCGTCACGCCGGGCTCGACCGTGCAGTCGAGATCCTGCGGGTTGACCGCGAGGATGCGGTTCATCCGCGACGTGTCCAGCGAGATGCCGCCGCCCGGCGCGTTGGTGTGGCCCTCCAGCGAGGAGCCGACGCCGAAGGCGATCACCGGCACGCGGTGCGCTGCGCAGGCGCGCACGATCTCCTGCACCTCCGCCGTCGTCTCCGGAAACGCCACGCCATCCGGCGCCTGGGTCGGGATATAGGTGGTGGTATGCGCGTGCTGCGCGCGGATCGCCTCGCCGGTCTGGAACCGCTCACCCAGCCGCTGCTTGAGGATGCCGAGCACCGCGGCGATCCCTTCTTCATTGCGCTCGACCGGATTGAGGTCGCTCAGAGCCATCGATTCCTCCGCGAATGGACCAGCGCCCACTCTCGTTATTCGTTTATGGATGCGTAGTCTCACCGACCACGCTCTGTCCAGCGAGAAGGAAGTTTTCGATGCCCATCCCCGCCCCCTTCGTCTCTCGTGCCATGGCCATCGAAAAGGACTGGATCGACTACAACGGCCATCTCAACATGGCCTATTACAACGTGCTGTTCGATCGCTGCTCCGACAAAGCGTTCGAAATGATGGGAATGGGGATGGAGGAGTATGTGAAGCAGCGGCGGCTGACCATCTACACGGCCGAAGTCCATGTCTGCTATGTCAGGGAGCTGCATCTCGACCACAAGGTCATAGTCTCCTTCCAGCTCCTCGATCACGACGAAAAGCGGCTGAGAGCCTATCAGGAAATCCGCCATGTCGACGGTTGGCTCGCTGCTACTTCCGAATCGCTGTCGCTCCATGTTGACATGTCTGGACCGAAAGTGGCGCCCTTTCCGGCCGATGTGCTGGCCAAGATCGAGGCCATGCGCGCCGCTCATGCCGCGCTGCCGATGCCGGAGCGCGCCGGCCGTTCGATCGGTATCAAGGCGCGCCGCGGTTAAAAGTGTTCCGAGGGCAATGCTAAGCCATTGTTTTCATGCGTGTCGTTGCCCTAAAGCCACTATCCGCTGTTGACTGACAGCCATTCGTTGTAAGCCGGCTTGAACCGCGACCCGACCGCCGTTAACCTTACCGAGGTTTTAACGTGAACAAGCCGAATTGAGGCGTTGAACGACTCAGCACGGCGGTCGAGAACCGTCCCTATCGAGTTGCGATACGGGCGGCTGGGCGGAAGCGGTTCGGGGAACGTGCATGAAAACCGACATCAAGGTCGAGGCGGACAGGCTAGCGGCCGACCCACGCATTAGCGACTATGACTTCTGGCGCTCACTGAAGAACCTCAACAACGAGATCTTTCACATCGCCAACAACAACGAGCCGATCCCTTTCGCCATGATCCGCTGGCGCGCCATACTGAAGCAAGCGCGGATGAAACGCGGGCACGCCTGATCGGAGGTCACGCCGAGGCCAGCATTGCCCTTCCCTGAGAATCAAGCCGACTCCTTAAGCGCTCCCAGCGGCGAACGCGCCACCACCGGTGACGACTGAATAATCGCGGTGTTGGTCATCGCAAACGGAATGATGCGGTCGATCACCCGTTCGAGCTCGGCCACCGAGCCGACATGCGCCAGCGCGATGAAACAGTCCTCGCCGGTCACCCGGTCGCACTGGGCGATTTCCGGCAAATCGCGGATGATCTCGGCCACCACAGCCAGTTGCCCGGGCACCGGCCTGATCCGCAGCCATGCCGATAGTTTCATGCCGAGCGCGGCCGGATTGATCCGCACCGTGTAGGCCTCGATCACGCCGCTCTCCTGCAGCCGCCGGATGCGCTCGGCCACGCTCGGCGCCGACAGGCCGACCGAGCGCGCCAGTTCAGCCGTGCTGGTGCGCGCATCCTTTTCCAATAGGCGCAGGATTTTCAGATCCGCCGCATCCAGGTCGGCATTTTCGTTTCGAAGGCGTTTCAACGAAAAATCCTTGGCATTGGAAGATCAATGGTCTCTTTGGTTGATCATTATCCATATAAACCGGAAAGAAAGCCTGCGATAGTGATCCAATGGATGATTCAGCGCAAGCCCCCGCGGCAAGCCCTGCCCTCGCCGGCCCTGCCTTTGGCAAGCTGGCGACCTCGCTGCCGCCGCATGTCTGGTTTGGTGTCAGCGCCGTGTTCCATTATCTCGGGCCGGCTTTCGCCGTGCTGCTTTTCCCGCATGTCGGCGTGCTCGGCATGGCCTGGCTGCGCATCGTCACGGCCGCCCTGGTCTTCGCGCCAATGACCCGGCCGTGGACGGTCTTTGCCCGCGCCGACCGGCCGACACGACTGTTGCTTCTGGCCTTTGGTGCTTGTCTGGGCGTGATGAATTGCTCCTTCTACCTGGCGCTCGACCGGTTGCCGATCTCGCTGGTCGCGGCGATCGAATTCGTCGGCACCATCGGTGTCGCGCTGGTCGGCGTCAGAAGCCCGCGCAATCTCGGCGCGCTTGCCGTTGCGGTCATCGGCACCTTGCTGCTGATCGACGTCAAATGGTCGAGCGACCCGATCGGCCTGTTCTGGGCCTTCCTCAACGGCGCCCTGTTCGTTGGCTACATCGTGCTTGGCCATCGCGTCGCCCGCGCCGGCGCTGGCGACGGCATCGCCGGCCTTGGTGCCGCCATGGCGGTGGCCTTCCTCATCGTGCTGCCGATAGGCTTCAGCGATGCGTTGCCGGCTTTCTCGGCCCCGCCACTGCTCATCGCCGCCATCGGCGTCGGCATCTGCTCGTCGGTCATCCCCTATATCTGCGACCAGCTTGCCATGTCGCGGCTGCCGCGATCGAGCTTCGCGCTGATGCTGTCGTTGCTGCCGGTCACCGCCACGCTGATCGGCGTCATTGTGCTCCGCCAGATACCCAGCCCCATCGATTGCCTCGGCATCGCGCTGGTGGTGGCCGGCGTCGCTTTCCACAAACCGGCAAATGTCTGATCAGGCCAGCTTTTCCCTGAGGAAGGTGCTCGTCCGGCCCCAGGCGAGGTCCGCCGCGTTCTTGTCGTAGCGGGCCGCGGATGTGTCGTTGTTGAAGGCATGATTGTCACCCTCATAGACATAGACCGTGTACTCGATCTTGGCTGCATCGAGTTCCTTCTTGAAGGCGTCGATACCGGCATTGATGCGGGTGTCGAGCCCGGCATAATGCAGCAGCAGCGCCGCCTTGATCTTCGGCACATCCTCGGCCTTCGGCTGCATCCCGTAATAGGCGACGGCGGCAGCCAAATCCGGCGTGTTGGCAGCCAGTGTGTTCACCGTGCCGCCGCCCCAGCAGAAGCCGACCGCGCCGACCTTGCCGTTGCCATCCGCGTAGCTCTTGAGGAAAGCGACCGTTGCGACCGCATTGGCGGTGGTCTGCGCCGGATCGAGCTTGGAAAACTGGTCACGCGCCTTGTCTTCGTCGGCCGGCGTGCCGCCGAGCGGCGACAGGAAGTCCGGGGCGAGCGCCACGAACCCTTCCAGCGCCACGCGCCGCGCCACATCGCGTATATGCGGGTTGAGCCCTCTGTTCTCATGCACGACGATGACGGTGCCGAGCTTGCCGGATTGGCCGGCTGGCTTGACCAGATAGCCCTTCATCTCGCCACCGCTGCCGGGATAGCTGATGTCCTCGCCCGTCACGCGTGAATCGTCCTCGGCAACGATCGCCGCCCGGGCTGAATTCGCCGCCAGCAGTGGTGCGATTGCGGCGGCCGCCGCACCTGATCCGGCAAGCCTGGTCAACTGTTCCATGAAGCGCCGCCGGTCGAGCGTCAGATGCGTGTATTCATCATAGGCGTCGATCATCGCCTGGGTAATGGCGGGTCTCGTGACGGCTGGGCTGGCAGGGCTCGGTTTCGTCATGGCGCGCTCTCCTCGGCTTCTGGAAATACTCCCGCCGCGCAACATAGGGTAGAAGCCGGCATGATCCAGTCACGGATGAGTGAGGTCCCAGCACGCAGCGCGCTCCACAATGTCGGTCGGCCTGCATTAGCTATGGACCGCCGGAGCGTTTTCCTTAGGATGCCCAAGGGGACATCCGTAAGCTTGCGGCTATGTCGAGCTTGGGTGGGGCATGCTGGCATACAAAGTGGGGAAATGGCGCACGCTCGGGCTGATGGCCCGTTTCGCGGCCGAACCGCTGACGGCAGCGCGTAACGCGCATCGCGCCTTCGGCCTCTTCATCCGCGCTGACTACCCGCACTCGACCGCGGCAAAGCCGCGCCGCGTCTTCATGATCGCCGATGCCGAACTCTACAAGACCATGCTGTCCGATACCGAGACTTGGCGCAACGTCCAGATCAGTGCGACCAGCAAGAGGTCGGGCGCCTCACAACGCCTGTCCTACGGCATGACGAGACTGCGCGGCGAACGTCATGAGCACTATCGCAAACTTTTCGCACCGCCGCTGAAGCGACCAGCCGTCATGGCGATGAGCCCTGAGATGGCGCGGATCGCCGCTGAACAGGTCGCGAGTTGGCCGCTCGGCGCCGCCTTTCCGCTGACAGAGGCCGCAAAGACGATGGCCAAGCATTTGGCGATCGGCCTTCTCTTCGGCGACGACCACCGGCGCGCCATGCCGATCGCCGAGATGATTGCGCGGGCGATGCAGGCGAGCTGGATCGTCCCCACCCCCGCTTTCTTCCGCTGGCTCCGCGAGGCCGAGGGTCAGGAACGCGCCATCCTTTCCTGGGCGGAGGAAAAGCGCGGCAACAAGGACGCGCAGGACATCCTGTCGATCCTCGTCAACAACACCGACGAGGTGGGCAAGCCACCCTCGGTCGAACTGATCGGCGGCATCGTCAGCTTCGTCTTCGGCGCTGCCTATGACACCTGCCAGAACGCGCTGGCCTGGACCGTGATCCTGCTCACCCAGCATCCGGACGCCATGGCAGGACTGGTCGCGGAGATCGACGCGGCAACCGGCGGCAGGCCTGCTACAATGAACCGGATCGGCACGCTGCCGCTGCTCGACGCAACGATCAGGGAAGCGATGCGGCTTTTCCCGCCGGTGCCCTTGCAGATGCGCAGGGCGACCAGGACGACGATACTGGGCGCAGAGCCGATTACCCGCGGCGATCTGGTTTTGATCAGCGCCATGACGATCAACCGCGATCCATCGCTCTATCCCGATCCCGACAGCTTTCGGCCGGACCGCTGGGCCACAATCCGGCCATCGCCGTTCCAGTACACGGTATTCGGCGCAGGCGGCCACATGTGCCCCGGCGTCACCTTCGGCCTGCAGATGATGAAGATCGCGTTGGCCACCATCCTGTCGAAGCGCTCGGTGGAGCTGTCGCCGGCAGCGCGGATCGCCTACCGCACCAGAGTAACCCTGGCGCCGATCGGCAACGTCGAGGTGATCATGCGCCCGCGCGGCGAGGCTGCCCGTTCGGTCCGGGCGACCGGCCGGTTCCGCGAGCTCGTCGTGATCCCGGCACTGACATAGGAAACTGCCAATGGTCGCGCAGCAGAAAATGATCCGCATCTACGACCGGGTCATGAAGAGCAGCAAGCAGCGCCGCTACTACGGCGGCAGCGGATTCTACAATTTCGGCTACTGGGCGACGGGCGCCACGTCGCAGCGCGAAGCCAGCGAAGCGCTTGTCGACACGTTGCTGGCGCGGCTGCCGAAGAAGGACGGCCGCATCCTCGACGTCGCCTGCGGGCTCGGCGCATCGACGAAACGGTTGCTGCTGTCCTATCCGCCGGAGGCCGTCACCGCCATCAACATCTCCGCCGCCCAGGTTGCGACGGCGCGCCAGAACGCTCCCGGCGCAGCGGTGCTGCAGATGGATGCCGTCAAGCTCGCCTTCGCCGACGAAAGTTTCGACGCGGTCATCTGCGTCGAGGCGGCCTTCCATTTCGATACGCGTGCGGCTTTCGTCGCGGAAGCCTTCCGGGTGCTCAAGCCCGGCGGCGTGCTGGTGCTGTCCGACATCCTGTTTCGGGGCTTCACCTCTGCAATCTCTGATCGCCTTGGCGTGCCGAGGGCCAATCTGGTCTCCGACATTGCTTCCTACCGGGTGCTGTTCGGCGTGGCCGGCTTTCAGGACGTCAAGGTAGAAGACGCCACCGACAATTGCCTTGGCGGCTTCCGCCGCAGCCTCGTCGCGTGGCCGGCATCGGAACGGGCGAAAGGCACCATGAGCCTGAAGTCCAGCCTCGGCACCGCCATCGTCTGCCGGCTCATCGCTGGTTATTTCGGCGCTGTCGCCAAGGCCTATCTGCTGGTCTCGGCGCGAAAGCCGTAACGCGATCGCGCCACGCCGTCATCACGTTTTTGTAATTGATGGCAAATCTTGACGTTCCTGCCACAATATAAAGGAAAGCTGCTGGTGGTGACGTCGCCCACGCTGGCTGGCTCTGACAAGAAGGAACAAACGCGCATGACCTTCCCCACCCCGATCCTCGTAAGCGCATTCGTGCTTGCCGGCGCTGCCCTACTGACGCTCCGGTCCGCAGCCTTCGCTGCCACCAGGCGATCGATGGTCAAGGTCCGCAGCAACCGGCGCCGGCCTGCAAGCAGCGTGAAAAGCAATCCTGGCCTCTGAAAGAACTCTCTACTTCGGCAGCGTGTAGGCCATCACATAATCCCCCGGCTTGGTGCCGACCGAGCCATGGCCGCCGGCGACGATGACCACGAATTGGCGTCCATCGGCGACCGTGTAGGTCATCGGCGTCGACTGCCCGCCGGCCGGCAGCCGGGTCTGCCAGAGCTGCCTGCCGGTCGTCAGATCATAGGCGCGGAAGAAGTCGTCGACCGCAGCACCAAGGAAGGCGACGCCGCCGGCGGTGATCATCGGCCCACCGATGCCCGGCACGCCGACCTTGAACGGCAGCGGCAGCGGCGTCATGTCGTAGACGGTGCCGTTGCGATGCTTGTAGACGATCTTGCCGGTCCTGAGATCGGCGCCCGCGACATAGCCCCAGGGCGGTGCCTGGCAGGGGATGCCGAGCGGCGACAGAAACGGCTTCAATATCACTGCATAAGGCGCACCTTCATTGCGGTTGAGGCCCTGTTCGCTGCCTTTGGTATCGCCCGGCGGCGGCACGTCCGCGCGCGGCACCAGCTTGGAGATGAACGCCAGGTATGTCGGCATGCCGAACATCACCTGCCGGACCGGATCGACCGCCACGCCGCCCCAGTTGAACGTGCCGAAATTGCCGGGATAGATCAGCGAGCCTTGCAGCGACGGCGGCGTGTAGCGGCCCTCGTAGCGCAGTTTAAGGAACTCGATCCGGCAAGCCAGCTGGTCGAACATGGTGATGCCCCACATGTCGGCGCCGGTCAGCGGCTTCGGATTGAAGCTCAGGTCCGAAACCGGCTGCGTCGGCGAGGTGTGGTCGCCCTCGATCGCGCCGCCCGGCGCCGGCACTTCGTTGATCGGGACGATCGGCTCGCCGCTGCGCCGGTCGAGCACATAGAGGTCGCCCTGTTTGGTCGGCCCGACCAGCGCCGGCACGACGCCGGCAGCCGTGGTGATGTCGACCAGCGTCGGCTGCGCCGGCACGTCCATGTCCCAGAGATCGTGATGCACGGTCTGCCGCACCCACCGCAATTGTCCGGTGTTGAGATCGAGCGCTGTGACCGAAGAGGAGAATTTCTCGTCATTGGCGCTCCGCCCGGCGCCGAGCTGATCCGGCGTCTTGTTGCCGAGCGGCACATAGAGCAAACCGAGCTTCTCGTCGGCGCTCGCCGTCGACCACATGTTGGGCGAGTTGTTGGTATAGGTCTGACCCGGTGCCAGTGGCGTCGTCTGGTCCGGATTGCCCGAATCCCAGTTCCAAATCAGGGCGCCGGTGTCGACGTCGAAGGCACGGATGACGCCGGACGGCTCCTGCGTTGAATAATTGTCGTTGACCGCGCCGCCGACGATGATCTTGTTGGCGACGATCAGCGGCGCCGACGTCGAATAATAATAGCCCGGCTTCGGATATGGCATGTTGGCGAGCAGGTTCAACGTGCCGCCTTCGGCAAATGTGGGACAGACCTGGCCATTCGCGGCGTCGAGCGCGATCAGCCGGGCGTCGGATGTCGGCAGATAGACGCGTGCTGCACAGGGCTGGCCGGCGGCGATTTTGGCATCGGCATAATAGGACACGCCGCGGCACGTCTGGTGCTGGCGGTCCTTGTCCAGCTTGACCTGGGGATCGAAGCGCCATTTCTCCTTGCCGCTCGCGGCATCTATGGCAATGGCGAAATTGTGCGGTGTGCAAATGTAGAGCGTGTCGGCGACCTTCAGCGGCGTCACCTGATAGGTTGTCTCAGTGACGTCGTCGGGCCCTTTCACGTCACCGGTGCGATAGGTCCAGGCCGGCTGCAAATTGGCAACGTTTTCGACGGTGATCTGGTCGAGCGGCGAATAGCGCTGGCCATACTGGGTGCGGCCGTAAAAATGCCATTCGCCGGCTGGCACGTTGCCGCCGAGGTCGGCCGTTGGCGTCACCTCATCGGTATTGAGTTCGCCGGCGATATCCTTTGGATCGGTTGTCATCGAATAGCCGGCGACGGCAAGCGACGCCAGCACCGCGAGGATCAGCGGCGCGCGTCCATCGGGACCGGTGAGCCCGCGCCGCGCCCACGGCGTCAATAGCCACAACGCGATAAGCACGATGATGCCGCCGCGCGGACCGAGTTCCCACCAGTCGAAGCCGATTTCCCAGACCGCCCAGCAGAGCGTGCCGATGACGATCGCCGCGTACAGCCACAGCGCCATGGATTTGCGCCTGTAGAGCAGCCAGCCAGCGACGAGGAAGGCGATGCCAGCAATGATGTAGTACCAACTGCCGCCCAGCGAAGCTAACCAGATGCCGCCGCCACCAAGCGCCAGGCCGATGAGGAAAAGGATGAGGGAGGTAACGACGACAGCCAAGACGATGCTCCTTCGACTGGTGCGCGCTTCGCAACGCGTCTATGGGCAACCCGGCATTGCGTTCCTGCCCCGAGCACAACTTTCTCCGGCCCGCCGTGGCTGTCAAGCAAGCTCCGCGTTTTAGGCGTGGACCCACAGCAAGCTCGACGTTTTGGGTCGCGGACCCATCCAGATTGTGGTTCTACGGACTGGATAGAGAACAAAACGGAGACACTTCTGGCCTTTCGCTGCCGAATCACTACATTCGGGGGAGATGTCCGGCTTTTCGGAAGATATGCCTTTTTTTGACGAACCGAACGCGCGGCCCGTGGCCCCGTCGGGCATTGCTGCGCGCGCCATGGCTGCCCGCAGCGGCCACAACAATGCGCCCGATTATCTGAACGGGCTCAACCCCGAGCAGCGGCTGGCGGTGGAAACCACCGAAGGCCCGGTTCTGGTGCTGGCCGGCGCCGGCACCGGCAAGACGCGCGTCTTGACCACCCGCATCGCCCACATCCTCGCCACCGGCAAGGCCTTCCCGTCGCAGATCCTCGCCGTCACCTTCACCAACAAGGCCGCGCGCGAAATGAAGCAGCGCATCGGCCTCTTGATCGGCGAAGGCAATGTGGAAGGCATGCCGTGGCTGGGCACCTTCCACTCGATTGGCGTGAAGCTCTTACGCCGGCACGCCGAACTTGCCGGGCTCAAGTCCGACTTCACCATCCTCGACACCGATGATGTCGTGCGCCTGATCAAGCAGCTCATCCAGGCCGAAGGGCTGGACGACAAGCGTTGGCCAGCCAAGCAGTTCGCCCAGATGATCGACGGCTGGAAAAACAAGGGCCGGGGCCCCGCCGATATCCCCGAGGGCGACGCCCGCGCCTTCGCCAACGGCAAGGGCCGAGAGCTCTACAAAGCCTACCAGGAGCGGCTGAAGACGCTGAACGCCTGCGACTTCGGCGACCTCCTGTGCCATCCGATCCGCATCTTCCGCGCCAACCCGGACGTGCTGAAGGAATACCATAAGCGCTTCCGCTACATCCTCGTCGACGAGTATCAGGACACCAACACCGCGCAGTACATGTGGCTGCGCCTGCTGGCGCAGCGGCCGCAATCCTCCCCCCTTGAGGGGGAGGTGCCCGCGAAGCGGGCGGAGGGGGTCGTCTCAGAAGGCACCGCCAGAGCGTCGAGCACTGCCGCCCGGACCCCACCCGGCCGGGCTTTGCCCGGCCACCCTCCCCTCAAGGGGGAGGGAAACCCGCGCCCGGCCACGGTTAATATCTGCTGCGTCGGCGACGACGATCAATCCATCTACGGCTGGCGCGGGGCCGAGGTCGACAACATCCTGCGCTTCGACAAGGATTTCCCCGGCGCCACGATCATCCGGCTGGAGCGCAACTATCGCTCCACCGCGCACATCCTCGGCACCGCCTCCCACCTCATCGCCCACAATGAAGGCCGCTTCGGCAAGACGCTGTTCACCGAAAAAGTCGCAGAGGACGATGAGAAAGTGCACGTCCATGCCGCCTGGGATTCCGAGGAGGAGGCCCGCGCCGTCGGCGAAACCATCGAAGCCTACCAGCGGCAGAAGCACAATCTCAACGACATGGCGATCCTGGTGCGCGCGTCCTTCCAGATGCGCGAGTTCGAGGATCGTTTCGTCACGCTCGGCCTCAACTACCGCGTCATCGGCGGCCCGCGCTTCTACGAGCGCCTCGAAATCCGCGATGCGCTGGCCTTCTTCCGCGTCGTCGCCCAAGGCGCCGACGACCTCGCCTTCGAGCGCATCGTCAACGTGCCGAAGCGCGGGTTGGGCGAAGCCACCATCCGCCAGATCCACGATACCGCCAGGGCGCTGCGCATCCCGATGCTGGAGGCCGCCGCCAAGCTCGCCGAAAGCGACGAGTTGAAGCCGAAGCCGCGCGCCGCACTGCGCGAGGTATCAGCCAATTTCGAGCGCTGGCAGAAGACGCTGGAAACCACGCCGCACACCGAACTGGCCGAGACCATACTGGAGGAGAGCGGCTACACCGACATGTGGAAGAACGACCGCTCGGTGGAAGCTCCCGGCCGGCTGGAAAACCTGAAAGAACTGATCCGCTCCATGGAGGAGTATGAATCGCTGCGCTCCTTCCTCGAACATGTCGCCCTGGTGATGGACGCCGAGCAGAACGCCGAGCTCGACGCCGTCAACATCATGACGCTGCATTCGGCCAAGGGCCTCGAATTCGAGACCGTTTTTCTGCCCGGCTGGGAGGAAGGCCTGTTCCCGCACCAGCGCGCACTCGACGAGGGCGGCCGCTCCGGGCTGGAGGAAGAACGGCGGCTGGCCTATGTCGGCCTGACCCGTGCCAAGAAGAACCTGCATTTGTGGTTCGTCTCCAACCGCCGCATCCATGGTCTGTGGCAATCGACGATCCCGTCGCGTTTCCTCGACGAATTGCCGGAAGCCCATGTCGAGGTCGCCGAAAGCGGCAACAGCTACGGCGGTTACGGCAATTCCTATGGCGGCGGCTCGTTCGCATCGGGCCGTGGCGGCCAAGGAGCAGGAAGGCAGAACCCCTATGGCGCCTCGCGTTTCGACAATGTCGGAGCCGAGAAATCCGGCGCCTTCTCCAACACCTATGCGACGCCGGGCTGGCAGCGCGCGCAACAGAACCGCACCGAGGCGACCGACCGCAACTGGGGCTCGCGTTCCGGTCACCAAGTCGAGCGCATCGGCTATGGCGAAACCGACAGTGGCTATGGCGCCGGCCGCACCAGCGTAAAAGGCCGCACCATCGACGGTGAGCTGGTCGCCAAGTCCGTCGCTGACACGCCATCTCCCTTCAATGTCGGCGACCGCGTCTTCCACCAGAAATTCGGCAACGGCAACATTTCGGCCATCGATGGCAACAAGCTGACCATCGACTTCGACAAGGCCGGCCAGAAACGCGTTCTGGACGGGTTTGTCACCGGGGTGTGAGAGACAGCAAAATCAATAAAAGAGCTGGATCAGACGCACGCCGACCCTCGCCTCGACATAACTGTTCCAGGCAGGCGGGAGTCCTGGGCACCTGGGAAAAGATGCATGTGGAACAACCCTGCGATATCATCGCGGGCCTGATTCATATGGTCTTTTGCCGAGCTGCCCGCCATGGACGAGAAGATGCCCGCGCGCCGGCGGACCGGCGACCTCACCAGTGGCCCCATCCCGCGCACGCTTCTGCTGTTCGCCCTGCCGGTGCTCGGTTCCAACGTGCTGCAGTCGCTCAATGGGTCGGTCAACGCCGTCTGGGTCGGCCGCTTCCTCGGCGAATCGGCGCTGACGGCCACGTCCAACGCCAATCTCGTGCTGTTTCTCATTCTCGGCACCGTTTTCGGCATCGGCATGGCGGCGACCATCCTGATCGCGCAATCGGTCGGCGCGCGTGACCTGCCCGAGGCCCGGCGCATCGTCGGCACCAGTGCCACCTTCTTCTTCGCCGTCTCGGTGGTGCTTGCGGTCTGCGGCTGGATCTGGGTCGACGCCATCCTCAATGCGCTGGGCACGCCATCCGATGCGCTGCCGCTAGCCCGCTCCTATCTGCGCATCATCTTCGTCGCCGTGCCGATGATGAACCTGCTCTCCTTCGTCATGACGGTGCTGCGCGGCGCCGGCGATTCGCGCACGCCCTTCATCTTCATGGCGCTGGCTGTGGTGCTCGACATCATCTTGAACCCGCTGCTCATCCGCGGCATCGGCCCGTTTCCCGAACTCGGCATATCAGGATCGGCCACCTCGACGCTGATCGGACAGACGGTGAGCGTCGTCGCAATCCTGGTCGTGCTCTACGCGCGCAAGCATCCGTTGCGGCTGGCCGGCGCCAACCTCGCTCTGCTGCGGCCGGACCCGGCGCTGCTGCGCATCGTCGTTTTCAAGGGCGTGCCGATGGGCCTGCAGATGATCGTGATCTCGGCCGCGGCGCTGACGGTGATGGGCATCGTCAATTCCTACGGCTCGCAGGTCGCCGCCGCCTACGGCATCGCCGCGCAGCTCTGGACCTACATCCAGATGCCGGCGCTGGCGATCGGCGCCGCGGTCTCCTCGATGGCCGCGCAGAATGTCGGCGCCGGGCGCTGGGACCGCATCGGCCGCATCGCCATGTCAGGCGTTGCCTTCAACCTCGTCCTGACCGGCGCGCTGGTCGCTTTGCTTTTCGTCTTCGACCGCCCGGTGCTCGGCCTCTTCCTCAGCAGCGACAGTGCCGCAATCGACATCGCCACCCATATCAACAAGGTCGCGTCCTGGTCCTTCATCCTGTTCGGCGTCACCATCGTGCTCTTCGCCACGGTGCGCGCCACCGGCGCGGTGATGCCGCCGCTAATCATCCTGGTGATCTCGGTGCTTCTGGTGCGCACCAGCTTCGCCTATTTCTTCCGAAGCGTGATCGGCGAGGAAGCGCTGTGGTGGAGCTTTCCGGTCGGCTCGATCACCTCGCTCGCGCTGGCAGCGGCCTATTACCGCTTCGGCCGCTGGCGCACTATGCACATGATCGAGGACAGGCCGGCCGCCGGCGAGCCGCCGGACACCGGCCTCGGCGTGCCGCGCCAGCGCGCGCATCTTTCGCCCGAGACGCCGAACGGCTGAACGATCGGCTCACCGCGCATATCTGGCTCCGAATGCGAGCGCCACCAGGGAAAAGATCGTGATCATGCCGGCAAAGGCCAGGCTTGCCATTGTCGCGCTTATCACCGTCGACAGGATGCCAATACCGATGACCGGCAGCGCATTGCCGCAAAAGCAGCAGATAAAGAAGGCTGAGACCACTTCGGCGCGGCGGCTGGCCGGCGCGATCTGGTTGACCACTTGCAGGCCGCCACGATAGCCGAGCGCTGCCGCGACGCCGCAGAATGCAGTCGCGGCGATCATGATGGCCATCGAAGCGAAGACCTGCGCCGCCACGACCAGGACGACGGTCGGGATCATCAGGGCCAAAGCCGCGAGCATGGTGCTGCGGCTCGAAAGGCGTGTCGTCACCAATATGGTGACGGCGGCCACGATCGCCATTTCGAAGAACAAGGCGCCGGCCAGGGCATGGTTGGTCACATGGAGCTGCTGCGCCAGTATGCTCGGCGCGAGCGCCGCGTAGAAACCGACCAGCGCCATGGCGCCGAAGCCGGTTACCGCTGGCGCCACGAAACCGGCGCGGATTTCACCAGGCACCGAGAACCGTGGCTGCATGGAGATATCGGCCAGTTTTCCCGGTTGTGAAATGGTTTCTCGCGTGCGCCAGACCAGCGCCGCGACAAGGGCAAGCACCGCCAGATAGACGACGAATGTCAGCCTTAGTGGCCACGGCGCATATTCGGCAAGCAGTCCCGCCGCCAGCGCACCAAGACCGAGACCAAAGAAATTGGTGCTGGTGGCAATGATGGCGGCACGTGATTTGTCGTCGGTAGCGACCAGCTCGGCGAGCCAGGCGGTGCCGGTTCCCGCACCGACGCCTATTCCCAAGCCGCTCAGAATCCGGGCGATGTCGAGCCACGCGACATTTTCGGCGAACAGGAAAAACAGCGCGCTGACGACCGCCACCGCCATTGCCGCCAGGGCGGCCGGCCGGCGGCCGATGACATCCGACACGCGCCCGAACATCAAAAGCGCCGCCAGGTTACCCAAGACATAAACGGCATAGACCAGGGTAAGGGTGATCTGCGAGAAGCCGAACGCCTGTTTGTAGATGACGTAAAGCGGCGTCAGCACCGTGCTGCCGGCGAAAAGAACTGCGATCATGGCAGCAACGGCGGCCATTGCCGCCCTGCCGCCGAGCTCGTTATCGCGCGTCATGGCGATCATTTCGACCTCCAGTTGTCAGGGAATCGTGACGCTAACGCCTGTTTCGGGCCAGGTGTTCCCCTCCTCGGACGTGCTCCTGACAGGTTTGGCGGTATTGCCGGTGGCGCTGCGCGAAATCATCTTTTAACTTCAGCGCATTGGTAAGGAGAATCCATGGGCAAGGGACGGGTCGAGGCATTTACCGATGGCGTCATGGCCATCATCATCACCATCATGGTGCTGGAATTGAAGGTGCCGCATAGCGCGGAATTTTCCGCGCTGGCACCTCTATGGCCCACTTTTCTCAGTTATGTGCTGTCCTTCATCTATGTCGGCATCTACTGGAACAATCTGCACAACATGTTCCACACCGTGCAGCGCGTCGATGGCCGCGTGCTGTGGGCCAATCTGCATCTGCTGTTCTGGCTGTCGTTGATGCCCGTGACCACCGCCTTCATGGGTGAAAACCATTTCGCGCCGGTGCCTGTCGCCGTTTACGGTGTTGTCCTGGCGCTTTGCGCGGCCGCCTACTTCATTCTGGTCGTCATGCTGCATCGGCTGCATGGCAACGACACTGCCTTCGCCAGGGCGGTAGGCACCGACCGCAAGGAAAAGATCTCGGTGGTCCTCTACATCGCCGCCATTCCGCTGACCTTCGTCAATCAATGGATCAGCGTCGCGCTCTATGTGCTGGTTGCCATTATCTGGTTCGTGCCGGACAAGCGGTTCGAAAAGCAGATCGAAAAATAGGTCTGCCTAGCCTCGCATCGCTTTCAGCTTTTCCGCCACCGAGGCAGCAAGATCGGCGTAGCGTTCCTCCAGCCGCTCGGCCGCCTTGATCACCGAAAAATCATGGCCGAATTTTTCCAGCGCCATGCGCAGCTTCTCGACGAACTCCGCCTGTTTTTCGAGCGCCGAAAACAGCGTCTTCACTTGCGCTTCACTGATATCGGGATTGGCAAGCATTTGCGGCACTTCGCGGCTCATTTGGTCACCGGTAGCGGTCTGTTCTTTCAGGATCTCGATCCAATCGGTCAATCGGTAAATCTCCTTTTTGTCAGGACAGCATGCGCAGCGCCTGCCGATGTGGTCAACCCAAGGACGCCAAAGCGGGCTTGCGCGGGCCCCTAGCCGCGTTAAGTTCGGCGCAACTGAACGAGGACAATCGCCATGACCACCGACGCCGAAATCCAGACCGCTTTGCCTGCCCTTGCCTCCGGCAACGCTGCCGTCATCACCGGCGGCGCCAGCGGCATCGGCCTTGCTGCGGCCAAGCGGCTGGCGGCGATGGGCCTGAAAATCGTGCTGGCCGATATCGGTGGCGCGCGGCTCGACGAGGCTGCCCGCGCCGTTGCCACAATTGCCGGCGATAACGCGGTGCTTGCTGTCGCCACCGATGTTTCCAAGGCCGACGAACTAGACCTGCTGGCCGAAAAGGCATTCGGTGCCTTCGGCGAGGTGTCTTTGTTGATGAACAATGCCGGGGTCGGCAACAATCCCGGCAAACCCTGGGAGAACCGCGACGCTTGGAAGCGGCTGCTGGACATCAATTTCTGGGGCGTCGTCCATGGCGTCGAGGCCTTCGCGCCGCGCATGCTGGCGGCCGGCAGGCCGGGCCTGATCGTCAACACCGGCTCCAAGCAAGGCATCACCACGCCGCCCGGCAACCTTGCCTACAACGTCTCCAAATCAGGCGTGAAGACCTTCACCGAAGGCCTGGCACACGCGCTGCGCAACGAGCCCAGCGCAAAGGTTGCGGCGCATCTGCTCATTCCGGGGTTCACTTTTACCGGCCTGACCGAGGGCGCGACCAAAAAACCCGCCGGTGCCTGGACAGGCGAGCAGGTGATCGACTTCATGCTGACCGCGCTGGTGCGTGGCGACTTCTACATCCTGTGCCCCGACAACGAGGCGACACGACCCATGGACGAAAAGCGCATGGCCTGGGCGATCGGCGACATCATCGAGAACCGCCCTGCTCTGTCGCGCTGGCACCCGGACCACAAGGACGCTTTCGCGGCGTTCATGGAAAGCTGATGCTTACGCCGCACGTGTCTTCGAGCCGCGCTTTTGCGCAGCGGCTTTCTTGACCGCCGCATCGGCGATCTTCTGGTCATGCCGTTTCGCCGCCTGTTCACATTTTTTGCGGATCTCCTCGACCTCGGATTCGGTCAGGTGCTCGATGCCGATAAAAGTATTGTGAGCTTTGCCGGCCCGGATCAACTCGTCGAGTTTCGTCTGAATCGCCGTGCCATCGCGGTTCTGGGTGTTCTGGATGAGGAACACCATCAGGAAGGTGACGATCGTCGTGCCGGTATTGATGACGAGTTGCCACGTATCGGAAAAGCCGAAAATCGGCCCGCTTATCGCCCAGGCCATGATGATCAGGCAGCAGATGGCGAATGTCGACGGCAGACCGGCGAGATGGGCGACGTAGTTGGCGATCTTCGTGAAACGCTTCTCTATCATGGTAGGGAGAAACAACCGGCAACCGCTCCGGGTTCCCTGAAAGGAGGGATTTCACGGGATTTCACGGACATAGCCGTGCACGCACCCGCAAGATCAGGGTATTTCGTTTTCCCAGCGGTCGAGGAAAACCTCGATGGACGGCGCCTGCATGTCGGGGACCGCCTTGGCCAGTTTCTCGACCGGCCAGTCCCACCAGGCAAGACGTTCGATCCGCGCGGCGATGTCCGCCGCGAAGCGTTGGCGCAATTGCCTGGCCGGAACGCCGGCGACAATCGCATAGGCAGGAACGTCGCGCGTCACCACCGCATTGGCGCCGATGATCGCGCCATTGCCGATGGTCACATCAGGCATGATCACCGCGCCATGGCCGATCCAGACATCGTGGCCGATGCTGACGGATTGCGCCCGGCGCCGTTCCCGGAAAGCCGCGTCGACGCCCAGCCAGCGAAAATACTCGTTCGGGCGGTAGCTGACCTTGTGCTGGGTCAGCCGCTCAATCGGATGCTCCAGCGCGTTGATGCGGCTGTTGGCGGCGATCGAACAGAACTTGCCGATGGTCGTGTAGATCGCCTCGGCGTGGCGCTCGAAATAGGAGAAATCGCCCACTATGACTTCACGCAAGATGACCCGCTCGCCGATCGAGGCGTAGCGTCCAAGCTTGCACGCCTTCAGCTCCGCGGTCGGGTGGATACGCGGCTCGGGGTCTTTCAGGACGAGGTTTTCGGGGCGGTCCATGCCGCGGCTTTACCCCCGCGCGATTGCTCCTGCAAGGCGGGAGCAATTGTCGCGTCGCCGATTGGTCCCGCAAGCGGGACCAATCGTCCGTCGCCTGTGCCAGAGCCTATTTTGGCTTGCCGTTGGTCCACACCACGTTCTGGCCGTAGAGCGGCACGGTGGTGACCGACATTTTCGCCGAACCGTCCTGCACCTGGCGCGAGTGCGACAGATAGATCAAGGTCTCATTGGCTTTGTCGTAGATGCGGTTCACCACCTGCTTCTTCCAGATCAGGCTGATGCCTTGCTTGAAAACCTCCTCGCCGGCCTCGCTCATGTCGATCTCGCTGATGGTGATCGGCCCGGTCTGACGGCAGGAGATCGAGGAATCGGACGGATCCTCGAACCAGTTGCCCTTTTGCAAGCGATCGATCACGCCGCGGTCGAAATAGGAGACGTGGCAGGTCACGCCTTCGACCTTGGGGTCCTTGATTGCCTCGACGATGATGTCGTTGCCTAGCCAGTCGACGCCGACCTTGCCGACCTCCTGGGCGAAAGCCGCACCAGCACCGATGACAAGGCATGCGGCCAAAGCGCCGCCGATCAGTTTTCGCCCAATCAGTCCTTGCAAGGAAGCCTCCTGCGGTTCGCGTTTTGCCGACCTCAGGTGGGACCGGCGGCAGCGCTTTGCAAGCGGATCATTTTTTGACAGGAATGCCGGTTGCGGCAACGCGACATCTTTGCGCGCGCGAGATCAAACCGTTAAGAGTGTTCGCCGAACAAGCTTGCGCCGATACGGCGCCAATGAAAATCACGACGGACACCCAATTGATGATGCGTTCGATACTGGTCGGCATTCTTGTCCTGATGGCAGCAGGCATCGGCTGGCTCACCTTCGACTGGTACCGCGGGCACTATGGCGGCGAGCCGTTCGGCGCGCCGTTCACGCTGGTCGACCAGAAGGGCGCTCCAGTCACCGAGGCTGCCTTTCGCGGCCACCCCAGCGTCGTCTTCTTCGGCTTCACCCATTGCCCGGAGGTCTGCCCGACCACGCTGTTCGAACTGGCCGGCTGGCTGAAGACGATGGGTGACGACGGCAAGAACCTGCGCGCCTATTTCGTCTCGGTGGACCCGGAACGCGACACACCCGAAATCATGAACGCCTATATCAGCAATTTCTCCGACCGCATCCTCGGCATCACTGGCGAACCGGATAAGGTCCACGCCATGGCCAAATCCTTCGGCATCTATTCGAAGAAGGTCGATACGGGCAACGGCGACTACACGATGGACCACACCGCTTCGGTGCTGCTGCTCAACGCCAGGGGCGACTTCGCCGGCACCATCGCCTACGGCGAAAGCCCGGACACCGCCATCGCCAAGCTCAAGCGGCTGGCGGCGGAAGATTAGAGCATGATCCCGAAAAGTGAGACCGGTTTTCGGAAAAGATCATGCTCAAACAAAAACATCGTTTGATGACCCAAACGCGGCTTTATTTCACCACTGGAAAGATCGAGGCCGACCGTATCTTCGCGGCGTTCGAAGCAGCCTTTGAGGACGAGGGCCTGCCGATTGCCAGCCTCGAAGTCGATGAGGATCGCGACATCCACGAAGTGTCGCTCTATGCCGACGGCGATGTCGATGCCGTCGAGGCGCGCGTGAAAGAGGTTCTTGCCGGGCTTGCCCTGTCGAGGCCGATTGCGCGCGAGCCCGTGCCTGATATCGACTGGGTGACGCGCTCGCTGGAGGGACTGAAACCGGTACGCGCCGGCCGTTTCTTCGTCCACGGCGCGCATGACCGCAGGAAGCGCCACAGCGGCGAGCTCGCCATCGAGATCGAAGCGGGCCTCGCCTTTGGCACCGGCCATCACGGCACCACCGCCGGCTGCCTCGAAACACTGGAACAGGTCGTGCGGCGCGAGCACCCGCGCAACGCGCTCGACCTCGGCACCGGCAGTGCCGTGCTGGCGATCGCGGTGGCCAAGCTCGCCCACATCCCGGTGCTGGCGACCGATATCGATCCGGTCGCCATAAAGGTCGCAGCCGCCAATGCGCGGCTCAACCACGTCAAGGCGCTCGTCGAAACGGCGACGGCGCCGGGCTTCCACCATCCGATCTTTGCCGCGCGCGGCCCCTTCGACCTCATCGTCGCCAACATACTGGCGCGGCCGCTGATGCGGCTGGCGCCCGAAATGGCCGGGCATGTCACCTTGGGCGGCTCGATCGTGCTATCAGGCATCCTCGACCGGCAGCGCGACGCAGTGATCTCGGCCTATGTCGGCCAGCGGTTCCGCCATGTCAGGACGTTGCACCGCGAGGGCTGGGTGACGATCCACCTCAAGCGGTGACGCGCAGCGCCTTCAAACGCAAGCAGCAAGTCGCTCAGACGTAGGGCGACCTTGCCGCCTTCCTCAGCTCTTCGCGATCGTAGCCGTGCGCTTTCAGCGTTTCGTCGTCAAAGCCAAGCAGAACGCCGCTCACATAGCGGCTCGCTTCGCGCTGGCGCGCTTCGATGAGAGCGTTCATGGCGCTTCGGAAAAATCCGCGTCTGGCTGAAATCGTGGACATGATGGTCTCCTTTGCAGTGCAATAAGAGTCGTTCCTCCACTCCAAAAAGGTAAGCTCTGCTGACCTATTTGAAAATCGCTGATTCTGCATGGCGTCTATGCGCAAAAGCGATGCTGCTGGACCAAATCCCGTCGGTTGTCAGGCGGCTGATGCTGTAGCACTTTGATCTTGCGCTGGTTTTCTCCGAACCGAAGATCAGCCCAGCAAAAGTCGATTCCGATTTTCGGGGTCATGCGCTACGGTCGCGCCAGCATCCGAGGAGAGCCCCGTCATGTTCCAGACTTTTGATTCCGCCGGCGACCCAGCCGTCGGCAAGCCGCGGGTGGCGCTGCTGCGTCAATGGCTGGCGGCCAACGACCTGGATGGCTTCATCGTGCCGCGTGCCGATGAGCATCAGGGCGAATATGTCGCCGACCGCTCGGCGCGGCTGAAATGGCTGACCGGCTTCAGTGGCTCGGCCGGCATCGCCATCGTGCTCGGCGACCGCGCCGTCATGTTCGTCGACGGGCGCTACACGCTGCAGGTGCGCCAGGAAGTCGATCTCGACATCTTCTCGATCGAAAGCCTGGTCGACAATCCGCCTCCCACTTGGATCAAGGACAATCTCGGCAAGGGCGTGCGGCTTGGCTTCGATCCGTGGCTGCAGACGATCGGCGACGTGAAAGCGCTGAAAGCTTCGGCCGAAAAATCGGGGGCGACATTGGTGCCGCTCGAGAAGAATCCAATCGACGCCATCTGGAAGGACCAGCCCGACCCGCCGCGGGCGCCGGTCGAGCTCCATCCGATCGCCTTTGCCGGCGAACTGGCCAAGGACAAGCTGGCGCGGCTGGCGTCGGCCATCGGCAAGGATGGCGCCACCCATGCCGTGCTGACCGACCCGTCCTCCATCGCCTGGGCCTTCGACATCCGCGGCGGCGACGTGCCGCATACGCCGCTGGCGCTCGGCTTCGCTGTGCTCGCCGCCGACGGGTCGCACCAACTTTTCATGGACCAGCGCAAGTTTTCGCGCACCGTCGCGGCCTATCTGACGCAGCTCGCCGAATTGCACCAGCCCGGTGAATTCGAAGCTGTTATCGCAGCCCTGGCCAAGGGCGGCGCAAAAATCGCGCTGGATCCGGTGCTGGCGGCGGAGAAGCTTAAAATGCTAGTCGAGGACAATGGCGGCACCGTCATTTCAGCGCCTGACCCTGCCCGCATTCCACGCGCCACGAAAAACCAGGCCGAGATCAACGGCACCCGCGCCGCGCATCGCCGCGATGGCGCCGCGGTGGCCAAGCTGCTCTGCTGGCTCGACCGCCAGAAACCCGGCAAGCTCGACGAAATCGCCGTCGTCACCAAGCTCGAGGAATGCCGACGGAGCACGGGCGAGGAAACGCAGATGCCGCTGCGCGACGTATCCTTCGACACGATCTCGGGCGCCGGTCCGAACGGCGCCATCATGCACTACCGCGTTTCCCGCGCCACCAGCCGAAAGCTTCAGTCTGGCGAGCTGTTCCTGCTCGATTCCGGCGGGCAGTATCAGGACGGCACCACCGACATCACCCGCACTGTGCCGATCGGCAAGCCGACCGAGGAAATGCGCGAACGCTTCACGCTGGTGCTGAAGGGCATGATCGGCATTTCCATGCTGCGCTTTCCCCCGGGCACGCGCGGCTCCGAAATCGATGCCGTGGCGCGTCTTGCCCTGTGGAGACATGGCTGCGATTTCGCCCACGGCACCGGCCACGGCGTCGGCTCCTATCTGGCCGTCCACGAAGGACCGCAACGCATCGCCAAGACCGGCACTGAAAAGCTGCTGGCGGGCATGATCCTCTCCAACGAGCCGGGCTACTACAAGGAAGGCTCTTACGGCATCCGCATCGAGAATCTCCTCCTAGTGACGCCAGCCGAGCAGATAGAGGGCGGCGACATCGCCATGCATGGCTTCGAGACGCTGACGCTGGCGCCCATCGACACCAGGCTGGTGCGGTCCGACCTTTTGACGCGTGACGAGTTGCATTGGCTCGACCAATATCATGCGCGCGTGCTGGCCGAGATCGGACCAATGCTCGACGGCGAGATGCTGGCATGGCTGGAAAAGGCAACCGCACCGCTGCCGCACGACCAGAAGTCGTGATTTTCACAAAGGCGTGTAGCAGGTTTCGTCTATCCGACGAACTGCCGGGCGAGGATCAGCACGGCGGCACCGGCCAAAAACATCGCCATAAGCCCGCCGCGCAGCGAGACCAGCCCGGCGACGATCAATGCCGCCCATTCCGTCGGCCCGGCGCTCAGCGCTGCCGGCGCGACCAGAGTGGTCAGCACCGCCGCCGGCACCGCATTCAGCCCGGCCTCGACGCGCGGATGGATGTTTTCGAAGCGCGAGATGACCAGATGGCCGCCGATGCGGGTGAGATAGGTGGCGATCGCGCCGGCGATGATGATCCACAGGGTTGTGCTCATGGCCGCGCCTCCACACCACTGTGGTGCGGCGGCAGGATGACAGCGAGCAGCACGCCGGCCACGGCGCCAATGGAGACGTGCCAGGGCGAGCCCACCGTCTTGTAGGCTATGATGGAGGCAGCAGCACTGGCGACGACCACCGGTAGCCACAGTGGCCGTTTGCGAAAGCTCATGACCAGTCCGAGAAAATAGATCGGCAGCAGGAAATCGATGCCCAGCGCATGCGTATCGGGAATGAGCTTGCCGAACATCGCGCCGAGCGCGCTTTCGGTTACCCAGAACACATAGACCGGCAGTCCCAGCCCCATGTACCAGGCGAAGCCGACCGTCTCGCCGGCTTCCGCCTTACGCTCAGCCACCGCGAACTGCGGATCGGTGAGCAGGAAATAGCCTACCGCTTGCTGGATCAGCGGCCAGTGCGCGATGCGCCGGCCGATACCGGCGGAATAAAGCACATGGCGGAAATTCACGGCGAAGATCGACAGCACGATCAGCCATGGCGCGACATGCTGCCCGAACAATTCGATACCCACCATCTGGCTCGCGCCGCCGTAAACCATGGCGCTCATCAGGACGGCTTCGAGCACCGAAAAACCATTGTCGACGGCAAGCGCACCGAACAGCAGTCCAAACGGCGCCGCCGCCACCACGACGGGCATGCTGAGCCGCACGCCTTGCCAGAAATCGCTCTTCGCGCGGTTTTCGGAGATTGCTTCCGCCGACATCAGCCACTCCTTGGGACCATTCTTTTGGAGAAAGGTCGTATGTAGGGAGCGCCACTTGCCTTGTCACACCAATTCGCTTGAGCCAAACGATCAGCGGAAATGATCGCGCAACCATTTTGCACGTTCAGGCCTGCATCATCGGTCCGGAGCTTAGTCCACCGGGACTTGGCCTTCGATCGCCCTGCCCCAGTCGAGCAGCGGCTTGGCCCGCATGGTGAAATCGACGAGTTCGTCGACCAGTGCCGCACTGTGGATTCCCGCAGGGTCGATCTCGTGCCGGACTACGAAATGCCGATTGCGGATGGCGGCCACGAGGTCGATGTCGGTGACATGCTCGAAGCCACGCGGTGTGCGCTTCATGCAGCCTTCCGGATCAAGTTCGAGACGGTTTTGCTTCAACGCCTTGATCAGCGCTCGGAATTCACCCGGCCGTGTCCCGATGGCTTGGCGCATCGCCAGCAAAAGCGCCGGCCCGGGTTGCCACCAGGCAACGGCGGCAAAGCAGCGCTCAATCCCGATATAGACGAACAACACGCCCTGTTCCATCTTGGTGCCGTCAGGCGAAAGAATTGCCGACAGATGCCGGTTATAGGGTCGTTTATCCTTAGCGAAACGCACGTCGCGATTGATCCGGAACAGCGACTTCTTGCGATCGCCGCGCAACCCCAGCCCCACTACAGCGAAGCGCTCGGAGAGCGTTTCGACCAGATCGCCGAAAGGATCGCGCAACTCGCTTTCGAAAAGGTCGCGGTTTTCGACAAACCACTCCCGGCGCTGATGAAAATTGAGCGCCTTGAGGAAGGGAATTGCCTTTTGGCCGAAACCGTTGAACGCAGCGGCCGTCATCCGCCCTTGCCGATCCGCACGAACCACGCATCCTCGTCGATCACTTCGATACCGAGCTCGGTGGCGAGCTTGAGCTTGGAGCCCGCACCTGGTCCGGCAACGACGAGATCGGTCCTCTTCGACACCGAGCCGGCGACCTTGGCGCCGAGCTTTTCGGCCATTGCCTTGGCCTCGTCGCGCGACATTTTCTCCAGCGCACCGGTGAAGACCACCGTCTTGCCGGAGACCGGCGACGACACGCCACCGACTGGCTCCTCGTCGAGCACTGTTACTTCCGCCAGCAATGCGTCGAGCGCCTGCCGGTTATGGTCTTCAGCGAAGAAGTCGACCACCGCTTCGGCCACGATCGAGCCGATGCCGTTGATGCCGTTCAACTCCTGCCAGGCGGCGTTGCCCGGGTCGCCCTTGCCGGCCGGCATGACGGCGCTTTGCCCGGTTTCGCGGAAAGCGGCAAAGGAAAGGAAATGGCGAGCCAGCCGCTTGGCGTTGGTTTCGCCGATGTGGCGAATGCCGAGCGCATAGAGGAAGCGTGAGAACTCGACCTGCCGCCGGTCGTCGATTGCCGCGAACAGCTTGCGTACCGAGGTCGCGCCGAAACCGTCGACATTCTCGAGCTTGGTCAGCGATGCTGCCTGCCGTGCATTCAGTGTGAAGATGTCGGCCGGCGAATAGATGCGCAGCGATGGATCCTCGGCATGGAAGAAGAACTCAATCTGCTTCTCGCCCAGCCCCTCGATATCAAAAGCGCCTCGAGACACGAAATGGCGCAGACGCTCCACCGCCTGCGCCGGGCAGATCAAACCGCCTGTGCAGCGCCTGACTGCTTCACCCTCCTCACGCACGGCGTGGCTGCCGCAGGCCGGGCAAAGCACTGGGAATGCATATGGCACACTGTCGGGCGGCCGCTTTTCCATGACCACGTCGATGACCTGCGGGATGACATCGCCAGCACGCTGGATGCTCACAGTGTCGCCGATGCGAATGTCACGGCCTTCGCGGATCGGCTGGCCGCTATTGCCAATGCCCTTGATGTAGTCCTCATTGTGCAGCGTCGCGTTGGTCACCACGACGCCGCCGACCGTCACCGGCGCCAGCCGCGCCACCGGTGTCAGCGCTCCGGTGCGGCCGACCTGGATGTCGATGCCGGTCAGGATCGTGGTCGCCTTCTCGGCCGGGAATTTATGCGCGATCGCCCAGCGTGGCGAGCGTGACACAAAACCCAGCCGCTGCTGCAGCTCGAGACTGTTCACCTTGTAGACGACGCCGTCGATGTCGTAGCCGAGCGTCGCCCGGTTGGATTCGATCAGCCGGTATTGTTCAAGCAACCCCTCGACGCTGTCGAACAGCTTCATCAGCGGATTGACCCTGAAGCCAAAGCGCTCGAACGCTGCCACCATGCCCATTTGCGTGTCGGCGGGCATGGCGCTCACCGCGCCCCAGGCATAGGCGAAAAACCGCAGCGGCCGGCTGGCGGTGATCGAGGTGTCGAGCTGGCGCAGAGAGCCTGCCGCCGAGTTGCGCGGATTGGCAAAAACCTGCTTTCCGGCCTCGGCATTGCGGCGATTGAGCTCAGCGAAATCAGTGAGGCGCATATAGACCTCGCCGCGCACTTCCAATACTTCGGGGAAATCCCCCGAAAGCACATTGGGAATCTCAGCGATGGTACGGGCGTTGGCTGTCACATCTTCCCCGACCTGGCCGTTGCCACGCGTTGCTGCCGTCACCAGCCGTCCCGCCTCGTAGCGCAGCGACAGCGACAGGCCGTCGATCTTCGGCTCGGCCGTCATCGCCAGCGGCGCGTCGGCGCCGAGCCGCAAGAAACGGCGGATGCGGCCGACGAAATCGATCACGTCGGCATCGGCAAAAGCGTTGTCGAGCGACAGCATCGGAATGGCGTGGACGATCTTGCCGAATTTCTCGGAGACCGCCGCACCGACTTTCCGGGACGGCGAATCCTCGCGCACAAGATGAGGAAAACGCTGCTCGATGGCGAGATTGCGCCGCCGCAGCGCATCGTAGGCGGCGTCCGAAATCGTCGGCGCATCTTCGGCATGGTAGCGCAAATCATGGCCGGCGATTTCCTGCGCCAACCGCTTCAGCTCGCTTGCTGCCTCGCTTTCATCAAGCGAATCGACAGGTTTTTCGGACATGCACTGCTCCTCGACGCATGATCCCGAAGCTCGGAACGATCTTCGGAAATGACTATGCGCAAAATCAAATTGCTACAGCGTCCTTTGCACGTCCGAAAGGACGCGCGGCGCTGTAGCGGCGGCGCCACAATAGATCAGGATTTTCCCGCAAGGGAGCCAGATCGTGAGAAAATCATTCCGGAACAGCAGCATGGAGCCACATCCTGACTCGATCCATAACGCCGAGCGTGAGTTCCGCTATGCTGCGGTGTTCTCCCGCAGCAGACGCTCGGCCGCCGCGCGTGCCTCGTCGGTGATCGTCGCTCCAGCCAGCATCCGCGCGATCTCTTCCTGACGCGCTGCCCGGTCCATCTCGGCGATACCGGTCGCAACCCGGTCGGCGCTGCCGGATTTGGAGATCAGGAAATGCGTCGCCGCACGCGCCGCCACTTGCGGCGCGTGGGTGACCGAAAGCACCTGCACGCGCTTCGACAATCGCGCCAGCCTTTGGCCTATAGCGTCCGCAACCGCGCCGCCAACCCCAGTGTCGATTTCATCGAAGACCAGGGTCGGCGCCGAGCCACGATCGGCCAGCGCCACCTTCAGCGCCAACAGGAACCGTGAAAGTTCGCCACCGGAAGCGACCTTCATCATCGGCCCCGGCCTTGTGCCGGGATTGGTGCGCACCCAGAACTCGACCTGATCGATGCCGTCTTCCATGCGGCTCTCGGCCTCACTTGCCATCTCGACGATGAAGGCGGCCCGTTCGAGCTTGAGTGCCGGCAGTTCGGCCATCACCGCCTTGGTCAATCCGACCGCCGCCGCATGGCGAAGCGACGAAAGCTGTGCCGCGGAAATGTCGTAGGTCTCGCGGGCGGCGGCGGCTTGCTTCTCCAGCCCATGCAGGCGCTCCTCGCCGGCGTCGAGGTCGGCGAGATCGGCCGCCATCGTGTCACGCAGTTGCGCCAGATCGTCGACCGCCACACTGTGCTTGCGTGAGGCGGCACGCAGCGAAAACAGCCGCTCTTCGGCCTGCTCCAGCCTCCGCGGATCGTATTCGGTGGCGCGAAGTGCCGCTTCGACCCCCGACTGTGCCGCGTCGAGCGACAGCATCGCCTCATCGAGCGATTTGACCACGTCTTCGAGCAAGCCGGGCGCCTCGGTCACCTTGCGCTGCAGTCGCCGCAACAGGCTGGCGAGTTGCGGCAGGGGCGAGGACGGGCCCGAGAGTACATCCTGTGCGTCGTGGATTTCCGATGCGATCTTTTCCGCCCGCATCATCGAGGCGCGCAATTCGGCTAGGTCGGCTTCCTCGCCGGGCTGGGGATCGAGCTTCGTCAATTCGGCGACCGCGGCGCGTAGATAGTCGGCCTCGCGGGCCGCCGCTTCCACCTTGGCGCGGTGTCGCGAAAATTCCTGCTCGCAGGCCCGCCAGTGCCGCCATGCCTCGCCGGTCGCCCGGGCCGCGCCGAGATGGCCGCCAAAACTGTCCAGCAATTCGCGATGGGCACCGGGATCGACCAGGGCACGCTCGTCATGCTGGCCGTGGATCTCGACCAGCGCGTGACCGACGTCGCGCATCAGCGTCACGCTCGAAGGCTGGTCGTTGACGAAGACGCGGGTACGGCCGTCTGCCGTCTGCACGCGGCGCAGGATGATGTCGCCATCGTCCTCGATGGCATTGTCGGCTAGCAGCATGCGGGCAGGATGGTTGCGCGGCACGTCGAACACGGCGATGACCTGGCCCTGTGCCGCGCCATGCCGCACCAGCGAAGCGTCACCGCGGGCGCCAAGCGCCAGCGACAGCGCGTCGAGCAGGATGGATTTTCCAGCGCCGGTTTCGCCGGTCAGCACCGAAAGGCCGGACGAGAAGTCGATGTCCAGCTTCTCGATCAGAACGATATCGCGGATCGACAGTCTGGAAAGCATGGTGACGCGCCGCTCAGGCGCCGGTGATCAGCTTCCCGGCCTTGGCGATCCACGACCCGGCATTCTCGCGCGGCTCGAGCCCACCACTCTGCAGGAGCTTGTAGGAATCCTTATACCACACGCTGTCGGGATAGTTGGTGCCGAGCACAGCCGCGGCAGTCTGCGCCTCCGATGTCAGCCCCATCGCATAGTAGCTTTCGGTAAGGCGCGCGAGCGCCTCCTCGACATGGCGCGTGTTGGAATAGGTCTCCACCACGTTGCGGAAACGCTTGACGGCGGCGATATATTCACGGCGCTCGAGATAGTAGCGGCCGATCTGCATCTCCTTGCCGGCGAGCTGGTCGTTGGCGAAGCGGATCTTTTCCTTGGCGTCATCGACATACTCGGAATCGGGCCAGCGCGTCACCAGATCCTGCATCGTCTGCACGGTCTGACGCGCTTCCTTCTGGTCCTGGGTGACGTCCCTGATTTGCCGGTAGTAGCTCAGCCCGATGATGTACTGGGCATAGGCGGCGTCGTCGGTCGAGGGATAGAGCGTGAGATAGCGCTTGGCCGAACCGATTGCCTCGCTATAGTTGCCCTGGCGATAGTCGGCAAAGGCGCCCATCACCATCGATTTGCGGGCATATTCCGAATAGGGATGCTGCCGGTCGACCGCACTGAATTTGCGGCTCGCCTCCTGCAGGCGCCCGGCATTCAGATTGGCGAGGCCCTGATTGTAGAGAACGTCGGCTGGCTCGGTCTGCTCGACATAGGTCGACAGGTCGACATCCTTCTCGGACGACATGCAGGCCGACAGGAACAGCGATGGAACAACCACCGAAAGCGCCAGGAAAACAGACCGATGCGGCGCTTTCGATTGACCAATTCGCTTGAAAAACATGATTGGATTCCGCCCTTTCGGCGTCATTTCAGTCGTCATTCGCTCTGGGGCAGCAGCCATAAACCATAACCGCCGTGCCCGGCAACGCTATCCCCGGCCAATCGCACATTTTTGTGGCGGCTTGGCGCGGCCCGCGCACTTACATGATTTCGCCGGCCAATGATGCATTCCTGCAACACAGGCCGGCGGCTATAAAACCCGAAAAACGTTAAGAATCAGATCATCCAGGGCGCGTAAACGTGCGCATGGACGGCGCTCATATCGGCCGCACGACCGCGCTCGCGGCGTGTCGTCTCGACGATCTCGAACGCCGAACGGTCCGACAAAAGGCGGCGCAACGCTGCCGCGTTCAGCCTGTGGCCGCCGCGATACGAACGGAAGCAGCCAATGAACCGGGCGCCGGCCAGCGCCAGATCGCCCATGGCGTCCATCGTCTTGTGGCGCACGAACTCGTTGGGATAGCGCAAGCCTCCCATATTGATCACGCGGTTGTCGTCACCGATCACCAGCGAGTTTTCCAGCGAGGAGCCAAGCGCATAGCCGGCTGCCCACAGCCGCTCGACATCCTTCATGAAACCAAAGGTACGGGCCCGCGCGATATCGCGGCGGAAAATGTCGGCGTTCATGTCGGATGCGAAGAGCTGACGGCCGATCGCCGGGCTTTCAAAATCGATCTCGATCTCGAAGCGCGTGCCGTCATAAGGCCTAAACTCCGCCCAAGAGGCACCGTTCTCGATGCGAACCGGCTTGACGACACGGATATAGCGGCGCTTGACCGGCAGCGTGTCGATGCCCGCCTGGTCGATTGCCTCCACGAACGCCATGGCGCTGCCATCAAGGATCGGAGCCTCGCGGCCATCGATCTCGATGACGACATTATCGATGCCGAGCCCGAAAAGCGTGGCCATCAGATGTTCGACGGTGGCGATATGCTCACCTGCCGGGTCGCCGAGCATCGTGCAGAGATCGGTGGCGCCGACTTCGGAAACGAGCGCACGGAACTCACGGCCCTCGCTTCCATTCGAAAGCTGGAACACGACACCCGTATCGGCGTCCGCCGGCAGGAAATGAACGGTAACGGAATTGCCGCTGTGAACGCCGGTACCCGTCAGCGTCGCACGCGATTTAAGTGTCGTCTGATAGTCGTGCAAAACAAACCCCTTAGCCCACACTGCCTACGTCCGCTTCATTAGCCCGAGGGCGCGGCTCTTTGATCGGCAGGCAGGGCAGTTCCCCCGAATCCCGGCAAACCGACATTGCTCGGGGCGAAGATAGTGGTCCGGCAAGAAGTCTCCAAATCACGGTTTCTTACTCACTGTAACCGCGAGCCGAAGCGGATCTGGTCTCGTAACGCCCTGTTTTGCAACTGCTTTTAACGCTAACAGGCAAACAATCTCTTGTCTGCCTGTTAACAATTGTTACGGACCGTTAACAGGTCAATTGGCCTGGCGGCGCAGGAATGCTGGAATCTCCAGCTGATCGTCTTCCTGGACAGCCCTGCTCTGCGGCGTCAGCCGGCCTTGGTCGTCCAACTGGCCGCGACGCGGCGCGTAAAGCTGCGGATCCTGGCTGGCAAGGCGGCGCACTTCGGGTGCCGCTTGGCGCAGTTTCGGCTCGCGCGGCTGCGCCGGCTGCAGTCGTGCAGGCTCCTCTTCGCGGCGGGTAAGGCCGTTCGTCAGGCGCTTGAGCAGTCCCATCGGTCCGCTGTTCTCATGGTCGGCCGGGCGGCCCTTGGCTTCCACTTCGGCTTTCACCACCGGCGGGAAATCCTCGACGCGCGGCATGCGCTGGGGTGCTGCGGCTACCGGTTGAAGCATCTCGCGCTGTGGCGCAGGCTGCATCACTTGCTGAACCATTGGCTGCACCATCGGCTGCGGCTGAGCCGGCGGCGCCTGGAAGATCTTGCTCTGCGGGCGGAAATCTTCCGCCTGGGCAGCCGGCGCGGGACGCGCCATCGCCGCGGCATTCGCCTCGGCAAGCTGGATCGCCTCAGCTACAGGATCGGCGGCGCGTGGCTCGTAGCCTCCTTGCTGGACAGGCGCCGGACGGCTTTCCGTGACCGGAGCGGCCGGGCGGCTGACCGGCTTTGGCGGAGCCGTGCGGATGGCGATCGGCGCGGCGGCGATGTCAGCCGCCGATTTGTCGATGCCGGTAGCAACCACCGAGACGCGGATAACGCCTTCGAGATCCTCGTCGAACGTCGCACCCAGGATGATGTTGGCTTCCTGGTCGACCTCCTCGCGAATGCGGGTCGCCGCCTCGTCGACTTCGAACAGTGTCAGGTCGCGGCCGCCGGTGATCGAGATCAACAGGCCCTTGGCGCCCTTCATCGAAGTCTCGTCGAGCAGCGGGTTGGCGATCGCGGCTTCGGCGGCGGCCATGGCGCGGCCCTCGCCGGAAGCTTCGCCCGTCCCCATCATCGCCTTGCCCATCTCGCGCATGACCGAGCGGACGTCGGCGAAGTCGAGATTGATCAGCCCTTCCTTGACCATCAGGTCGGTGATGCAGGCGACGCCGGAATAGAGCACCTGGTCGGCCATGGCGAAAGCGTCGGCGAAGGTCGTCTTGTCATTGGCCAGCCGGAACAGGTTCTGGTTGGGGATGACGATCAGGGTGTCGACGCATTTCTGCAATTCCTCGATGCCCAGATCCGCCGTCTTCATGCGGCGCTGCCCTTCGAAATGGAACGGCTTGGTGACGACGCCGACGGTGAGAATCCCCTTCTCACGGGCAGCGCGTGCAACGACCGGCGCGGCCCCCGTGCCGGTGCCACCGCCCATGCCGGCCGTGACGAAGCACATATGGGTGTTGGAGAGATGATCGATGATCTCGTCGATGCATTCCTCCGCCGCCGCGCGGCCGACTTCCGGTTGCGATCCCGCACCCAGGCCCTCGGTGACATGCGCGCCGAGCTGGATCAGGCGATCCGCCTTGGACATGGTCAGCGCCTGTGCGTCGGTATTGGCCACCACGAACTCGACGCCGCGCAAGCCGGCGGTGATCATGTTGTTGACGGCATTGCCGCCGCCGCCGCCGACACCGAACACGGTGATACGCGGCTTGAGCTCGGTGATGTCCGGCTTCTGCAGATTGATGGTCATTGTCTCCGTCCTTTGCCTTTCCCGCCGCTTCGCCGCCGCGGCCGCCTATGGGGCTGTCCCCGTCAATTTAAAAACTGTCTCTCAACCACTGACTCATTCGATGCAGTTTTCCGCCCGTTCCGGTCATCCTGAGACCAGAAATTCCTTTCGCCGGATGGCTCTCGAAATTCGCCATCTGCGGATAGATCAGAAGCCCGACCGGCGTCGAGAAAGCCGGTCCCTTGGCCGCCTCGGGCAGCCCCGCCACGCCGAGCGGACGGCCAATGCGCACATTGCGTCCGAGAATGCGGCGCGCCGCCTCGGGCAGGCCGGAAAGCTGGCTGGCACCGCCGGTCAGCACGACGCGCTTGCCGACGGCATTGCCGTAGCCGGATCTGTTCAGCCGATCACGCAACAGTTCGAGCGTCTCGTCGATGCGCGCCCGGATGATGCGTGTCATCACCGAGCGCGGTATCTGCAGCGGCATCTCGCCATCCTCGCCGATCGGCTGTATCGAGACCAAATCGCGGTCGTCGGCACTGCCGGGCAGCGCCGAGCCATGCATCACTTTCAGCCTCTCGGCGGCGTCGAGCGAGGTCGACAGGCCCTTGGCCATGTCCAGTGTGACGTGGTTGCCGCCGATGGCGATGGCGTCGCCATGGACGAACTTGCCTTCCGAAAAGACCGAGATCGTCGTGGTGCCGCCACCCATGTCGATGCAGGCTGCGCCCATTTCGAGTTCGTCGTCGACCAGCGCGGCAAGCCCGCTGGCATAGGGCGTCGCCACCATGCGCTCGACCGACAGGTGCGAACGGTTGATGCAAAGCTCCAGATTGCGCAAGGGCGCCGCGTCACCCGTCAGCACATGCATGTCGACGCCGAGCTGGTCGCCAACCATGCCGCGCGGATCACGCACGCCGCGCTCGGCATCCAGCGAAAAGCCGACGGGAAGCGAATGGATCACCTCGCGCTCGGCCCGGAGCGCCTGCTTGGCGCCGGCGGCAAGCACGCGCTTGATGTCGGCCTCGTCGGCCTCATGGCCACCGAGGTTGATGGTTGCCGAGAAGCTCTCGCTCTTCAGCCGGCCGGCCGTCATGTTGACGATCAGTGAATCGACGGTCAGGCCGGCCATGCGCTCGGCGGCGTCGACGGCGAGGCGGATGGCGTGCTCGGCCCTGTCGAGATCGATGACGACGCCCGACTTCACACCTTGCGATTTCTGGTGGCCGATGCCGATCACCTGGATGCGATGCGAGCGCCCGCGCAGCAGATTGCCGTCCTCGCGTGGCTTGAGCTTGGCCACCACGCAGCAGACCTTGCTCGAGCCGACATCCAGCACCGTCATGATGCCGGATCGGCGCGACGAGGCATCGCTGTTGCCGCCAAGCCAGCTCATATTTTCGTCTCCGCCTTGCGCTTCGGCATTTTCGGCTTTTCGTTGAGCGCGGCCTGGCGCTGCGTCGCCGCCTCCGGCGTCAGCTGGACGACGAGGCGATCGGAAAGGCGCATGTCGACGGCGGCGATGTCGCGCGTCAGCAGCCCGTTCTCGTGGTCCATCCTGACCAGATCGGCGATCGCCTGGTCCTCGCCATCCTCGGGAAGCTTGACCGTGATGCCGTTCTCCAGCTTCAGGTCCCAACGCCGTTCGCCGATGCGAATATAGCCTTTGACCCGCGCAGCAAGCTCTGGATATTTCTTGACCCTGGCCAGGAAATCCGGCGCCTTGGCCGGCGCGCCAGTGCCGACGATCAGCGGCAGCAGCGCCTGCTTGCCGCCGGAGAATGGCGCGATCACGGCGCCGGACCGCTCGATCACGGAAAGCTCGCTGCCCTGCTGCCAGAGCGCGAAAGGCTCTCGCTCCTCGATGCGCACCTCCAGCGTGTGCGGATAAACCTTGCGCACCGCCGCAACCTCGACCCAGGGCAGCGTGGCTATGCGTTCTCGCGCGGCTTCGACATCGAAGCCGATCAGCGACGTCCAGCCATCGAGCTGCATCCTATCGAGAATATCGATCTCGGAGGTTGCGCGGTTGCCAACGACCTTGATCTGGTCGACGGCAAACCCGGTGCGGGCGGTGATGCCCTGGACGATGCCGTCGACATGTCCGCCGAGATAGGCGCCATAGGCACTGCCCGATACGAGCAGCGCCGCCGACAGGATGGCCGCGGAAAACGGCGGCACCTCGAAGTCGTCCTCGCCCAGACGCGCCAGCACGCGCGCCGGCCGGCGAAGCAGACGCGGCAGCACGAAATGGTCGAACGACAACGACACACCGAACAGCGTCGGCCCGGCCGCGCCCTTCCCCTTGCCCTGTCCCCACCTCAACGCAGACACGAAGCGTCCTCCACCATCCAACTCAACAAATCGCCGAACGAGTGTCCCGCCTGCGCAGCGATTTCAGGCACCAAGGATGTCGGCGTCATGCCCGGCTGAGTGTTGACTTCGAGCCAGACAATTTCGCCGTTCTCGGAGTGTCGATCATCATAACGGAAGTCCGACCGGGAAACGCCCCGGCAGCCAATAGCTTGGTGAGCCTTGAGCGTCAGTGTCTGTATTTTTTGGTAAATATTCGGTGAAATTTTTGCAGGGCATTCGTGTTTTGATCCGCCCGCGACGTATTTTGAATCATAGTCGTAGAAGGAATGGCCGGTCGGAATGATCTCGCAGACACCGAGCGCCACGTCGCCCATCACCGCGCAGGTCAACTCCCGCCCGTGCACATAGCGCTCCACCATGACGGTATCGCCATACTTCCAGTCGGACGAACCGATGACCTGCGGCGGATGCGACTGGCCTTCGTGCACGATGACGACACCGAAACTCGACCCTTCATTGACCGGCTTGACGACATAGGGTGCCTTCATCGGGTGCTTGTTCTGGATGTCGAAGCGATTGACCACCTTCGATTCGGCAACCGGGATGCCGACAGACTTGGCGATCTTCTTGGCCTGCTCCTTGTTCATCGCCAGCGCCGAAGCGAGCACGCCGGAATGGGTGTAGGGAATGGCAAGATATTCGAGGATGCCCTGGATGGTGCCGTCCTCGCCGAAAGGGCCGTGCAGCGCATTGAAGGCAACATCAGGCTTGAGCTCGGCCAGCACCGATCCGACATCGCGCGAGACGTCGACGCGAGTGACCTGGTAGCCTTCCTTCTCGAGCGCATCGGCACAGGCATTCCCCGAAGACAGAGACACGGGCCGCTCGGACGAGAATCCACCCAGAAGGACGGCCACGTGCTTGCTTTTCATTTCCCGTCATTCCCTCTCACGGCGGGCCCTCTCACGGCGGGTCTGCATCTCACACGACCCGGAAAGGGCCACACACTCAAACGCTCGGAGCAGTCTCTGCTCCCATGATTTTCGCAACATCGCTTCCAGAGTCTCCCGTAGGTTGCCCCCGGACGGAAAACGCTGGTAACGCGTCGAAACGACTCAAATCAGGAAACGCTTCAGGGCAGAGAATCAGAGAGTTGATTCGCTGGCAAGTCCTTACGATTCCGAGAGATTCACTTTCCGCAAAAACGGCAGCGAAAACTGTGTTGTGAGTCTTTACAGCAACTGTCCCAGGAACTCCTGGACCTCGTGCCCCGGCCGGAAATTGCCGATGCGCTTGATTTCCCAATGCAGCCGGATGCCCGAGTTTTCGAGCACACGCGTGCGCACCGTCTCGCCAAGATATTCGAGGTCGTAGCCGGTCGCGGTTCCCGTGTTAATCATGAAGTTGCAATGCATCGGCGACATCTGCGCGCCGCCGATCATCAGTCCCCGACACCCCGCCCTGTCGATCTCCTTCCAAGCCGAGGTGCCCTCCGGATTCTTGAAGGTCGAGCCGCCGGTCTTTTCGCGGATCGGCTGCACGGTCTCGCGATGGTGCTGGACAGCATCCATCGCCGCCTTGATCGCGGCCTTGTCTTCCAAAACGCCTTCGAGCACGGCCGATATGAAGATCAGCCCGGCGGGTGCTGCCGAATGGCGATAGGCGTAGCCCATATCGGCGTTGCTCAGCGTATGCACATTACCCTTGCGGTCGAGCGCCCGCACCTCGACGACGCGCTCGCGCGTCTCGGCGCCATTGGCGCCGGCGTTCATCCTCAGCGCGCCGCCAATGGCGCCCGGAATGCCGTGGTAAAAATCAAAGCCGCCGATACCGGCCTGGTAGGCAACGGCCGCAACGCGCTTGTCGGGCGTGGCAGCCCCCGCCTTGATCGTGGTCGGCGCAATCACTTCGGCTTCGCCAAAGCCCTTGGCCGAAAGCCGGATGACGAAGCCCGCAATGCCGCCGTCGCGGACAAGCAGGTTCGAGCCGACGCCGACGATGGTCAGCGGTATCTCTTCGGGCACCGCTCTAAGGAACGCGGCGAGATCGTCCTCGTCGGCCGGCTGGAACAGTGCGTCGGCAAGTCCGCCGGCGCGAAACCAGGTGATCTTGTCCATCTCGGCATTGGGCGTGATGCGGCCGCGCAGGCCGGCAAGCCGGCCGCCAAGCTTGTCGATCAATGCCTGGCCGCGCATCATGAGGCCGTCCCGCCGAGTTCCTTGGGCAGCGCGTAAGCCCACTGCGTGATGTTGCCGGCGCCGAGGAAGACGATGAAATCGCCCGGTTTCGCCAGGTCGCGGACAACAGGCGCAATCGCCGTCGGCCCTTCGATGTAGCGCGCGTCGCGATGGCCGCCGGCGCGGATGCGCGACACCAATGCGTCGGACGTCACCCCGTCGATCGGCTCTTCGCCTGCCGCGTAGACCGGCGCCACCATCACCGTATCGGCATCGTTGAAGCAGACGGAGAACTCGTCGAACAGATCATGCAGCCGGGTAAAGCGGTGCGGCTGCGCAATGGCGATGACGCGGCCCTTGGTGGCATCACGCGCCGCCTTCAGAACCGCCGTGATCTCGACCGGATGGTGACCGTAATCGTCGAATATTTCGACGCCGTTCCACGAACCGGTACGGGTGAAGCGCCGCTTGACGCCGGCGAAGGACGACAGGCCCTTCCTGATTGCCTCGGCCGAAAGCCCGAGCTCATGCGCGACAGCGATCGCCGCGGTCGCATTAGAGACATTGTGACGGCCGGGCATCGGCAGGCGCAGGCCCGATATCGTCGACTGGCCGCGGGTCTTGCGGTCGCGGATCACCACGTCGAATTCCGAGGTCGGGCCGTCCATCCGGTGATTGGTGAAACGCACATCGGCCTGCGCATTCTCGCCATAGGTGATGACGCGCCGGTCCTCGATGCGGCTGACCAGCGCCTGCACCTCCGGATGGTCGGTGCACATGACGCCGAAGCCGTAAAACGGCACGTTCTCGACGAACTGGCGAAAGGCTTCGCGCACCTTGTCGAAGGAGCCGTAATGGTCGAGATGTTCGGGATCGATGTTGGTGACGACGGCAATCTCGGCCGGCAGCTTCAGGAACGTGCCGTCGCTCTCGTCGGCCTCGACCACCATCCATTCGCCGTCGCCCATGCGGGCGTTGGTGCCATAGGCATTGATGATGCCGCCATTGATCACGGTCGGATCGAGCCCGCCGGCTTCGAGCAGCGTCGCCACCATAGAGGTCGTCGTCGTCTTGCCATGCGTGCCGCCGATGGCCACCGCCTGCCGAAAGCGCATCAGTTCGGCAAGCATCTCGGCGCGACGGACGACGGGAAGCAGTTTCTCCCGCGCGGCCTTCAGCTCCGGATTGGATTTCTTGATCGCCGTCGAGACGACAACCACTTCGGCATCGCCGACATTATCGGCGTGATGGCCGACAAAGCACTCGATGCCCTTGTCGCGCAGCCGCTGCACATTGGCGCTGTCGGCCTGGTCGGACCCTTGCACCTTGTAGCCGAGATTGTGCAGCACCTCGGCGATGCCGCTCATGCCGATACCGCCAATGCCGATGAAATGCACAAGGCCGATCGTCTGCGGCATCTTCATGCGTGCGTCTCCTTCCTGAATTCCGATACGCTTTTCTTCGACGCAATAGCCTCTGTCAGATCGGCGAGCAACCGTGCCGCGTCCGGTTTTCCGGCCGATTTCGCCGCCGCGGCCATTGTGGTCAGCCGATCCGGATTGTCCATCAGGGTACCAATCAGCGCGGCAATGCGCTCGGACGAAAGCGTGGATTGCGGATGCACTTCGGCGCCGCCTGCCGCGGCCAATGCCGCGGCATTGGCCGCCTGGTCGTGGTCGAGCGCGTGCGGATAAGGCACCAGCAGCGCCGGACGGCCGATCACCGCGATTTCTGATACGGTCGATGCACCGGACCGCGACATCACCAGATGCGCCGCAGCGATGCGCGCCGCCATGTCGGCGAAGAAGGGCGACACCTCAGCCTCGACGCCAAGGGCGGCATAGGCCGCCTTCACCCGCTCGACATCGTCGGCGCGGGCCTGCTGCGTGATATCAAGCCGCTTGCGTTGTGCATCGGAAAGCAGTCCGACCGCCGCCGGCATTGCATCGGAAAAGAACTGTGCGCCCTGGCTGCCGCCGAACACCAGAAACCGGAAGCGCTGGTTTCCGGTCGAGATCGTGTAAGGCGTCTTTGCCGCCTCCAGCACTTGCGGCCTGATCGGATTGCCCGTCGTCACCGTCTTGGCGCCTGCAGCGCTTGAATCTTCCGGCAAAAACCCGCCGGCGATGGCATCGACGCGGCCGGCCAGCGCCCGGTTGGCGCGCCCCATCACCGCGTTCTGCTCGTGGATCAACGTCGGCACCTTGCGCCGCGTCGCCGCATAGAGCGGCGGCAGCGTCGGATAGCCGCCGAAACCGACTACGACGGCGGGCTTGATCCGGCCGATCACGGCGGATGCCTGCCGCACGCCACCCCAGATTTTCCCGAAGGCGGCGAGCACGGCAAAAGGATTTTTCGAGCCGATGGTTGCCGACTGGATCGGATGGATGCCTGCGGCCGGAAACTGGCCGGCAAAACGCTCGGCGCGGTCATCGGTCGCGAGATGCACCGTCCAGCCGCGCCTGATCAGCTCGTGCGCCAGCGCCTCGGCCGGGAAGAGATGCCCGCCCGTGCCGCCGGCCGCCAGTAGGATAACGCCCCTCGACATTTCACTCCGCCGGCATGGCGCGCTGCGACGGTGCGAAGCCCAACTGCTTGCGCTTTTCCGGCCGCTTGCGGGTCAGCGCCAGCACCATGCCCATCGAGATTGCGATGGCGATCTGCGAGGAGCCGCCATAGGAGATAAACGGCAAGGTCATGCCCTTGGCAGGCATCAGCTGCAAATTGACGGCCATGTTGATAACCGACTGCAGGCCGAAAACCGTGACCAGGCCGCCAACCGCATAGCGTGTGAAATCGTCCTGCTCCTTGAGCGCGGTGCTGAGCCCGCGCAGCACGATGAAGGCGAAGATGGTCATGATGAAGAAGCACATGATCAGTCCGAACTCCTCGCCGGCCACCGAGAAGACGAAATCGGCATGGCTGTCGGGTATGACCCGCTTGACGGTGCCCTCACCCGGCCCGACGCCGAACCAGCCGCCATTGATCAGCGCATCGCGGCCCATGTCGACCTGGAACGTATCGCCTTCGCCGGTCAGGAAGCGGTCGATGCGGCCGGCGACATGCGGGAACACCGTATAGGCGGCAAACACGCCGCCAATGCCGGCAGCGCCCAGCGCGATGATCCACAGCCAAGGCAGTCCGGCCATGAAGAACATCACCCCCCAGGTGCCGAGCACCAGCATGGTCTGGCCGAAATCAGGCTGCGCCACCAGCAGCGAGATGACGAGGGCAAGCAGCAGCATGGCGAACAGATTGCCGGGAATGTCGGGCTGGCGCTTATGTTCTGCAAACAGCCAGGCGCAGATGACGACGAACGCCGGCTTCAGGAATTCCGACGGCTGGATCGACAGGCCGGCAAGCGATACCCAGCGCCGCGCCCCCTTCACCTCGACGCCGATGTAGAGCACCGCCACCATCAGGAACAGCGTGGCGCACAGCATCACCAGCGCCATGCGTCTGATCTGCCGCGATTCCAGGAAGGAGACGGCCAGCATCACGCCAAGTGCGGGAATGGTGAAGATGATCTGACGTGTGGCGAAGTGGAAACTGTCGAGGCCGATGCGTTGGGCCACTGCCGGGCTTGCCGCGAAGGACAGCACGATGCCGAGCCCCATCAGCGACAGGAACGCAGCCAGGAACCAGCGATCGATCGTCCACCACCAGGTGGCAACCGGGCTTTTGTCGAGACGACTTTGCATTACCGTGTCCCTCCGATGAGCTTCACGCCATCAATAGTGCTCGCAGCTTGCCTGAAGGCTTCGCCGCGCACTTCGAAATTCTTGAACTGGTCGAAACTGGCGCAGGCCGGCGAAAGTAGCACCACCACCTCGCCGTTGTTATCATCCCTGGCCGCATCGCTTGCGGCATGCTCGACTGCCGCGGCCAGCGTGCCTGATATCTCGTAGGGCACCGCCTCGCCGAGCGTCGCCGAAAAGGCTGGTGCGGCCTCGCCGATCAGATAAGCCTTGGCGATGCGCGGAAAGAGGCCGCGCAACGGCTCGATGCCGCCCTCTTTCGGCAACCCGCCGGCGATCCAGTAGATGCGCGGAAAGCTCGACAGCGCGGGCGCTGCCGCGTCGGCATTGGTCGCCTTGGAATCATTGATGAACAGCACATGGCCCTTGCGGCCGACCTGCTCCATGCGGTGCGCTAGCCCGGGAAAGCTTTCCAGCCCCGACTGGATCTCGCCCAGATCGAGCCCGACCTTGAGGCAGGCGGCGATGGCGGCCAGCGCATTCTGCGCATTGTGCTGGCCGCGCAACGAGCCGATGCCTTCGAGAAAGGCAACGCGGCTATACCGGCCATGCACCGCTTCCATCAGATCGGTGCCGTCGGCGAAATAGCCGTCGGTCAGTGGCAGGCGCTTGGAAATGCGGATGACGTGCCGGCCTGCGCGCTCCAGCCGGTCGGCGAACTGGGCGCACCAGGAATCATCGACACCGACAATCGCGGTTTCGCTGCCGGCCGCCAGCCGTTCCTTGATCGCGGCGTAGTGCTGCATCGTGCCATGACGGTCGAGATGATCGGGCGTCAGGTTGAGCAGGACGCCCGCGGTCGGATTGATCGAGGGCGCCAGGTCTATCTGGTAGGACGAGCATTCCACGACATAGTGCCGCCCGGGCTCCGGCGGATCGAGCGTCATCACCGCACGGCCGATATTGCCGCCCATCTGCGTGTCGCGTCCGGCCGATTTCAGGATATGCGCCGTCAGCGCCGTGGTCGTCGATTTGCCGTTGGTGCCGGTGATGGCGATGAACGGCGCTGCCGGCGCAAGCAACGTCCGCTCGCGGCAGAACAGCTCGATGTCGCCAATGATCTCGACGCCCGAAGCGCGCGCGAGCTCTACTGTCCAGTGCGGCTTCGGATGCGTCAGCGGCACGCCGGGCGACAGCACGAAGGCTGAGAACTTCGCCCAGTCGGCGCCGCGCAGGTCGCCGGTCGCAATACCGACGGCCGCGGCATTGGCGACGCTGCCGGGATTGTCGTCCCAGGCCAGCACGTCCGTTCCGCCCTCGATCAGCGCGCGCGCCGTCGCGATCCCCGAGCCACCGAGCCCGAAGAGCGAAACGCGCTTGCCTGCAAAGGATGCGGCGGGGATCACGCGGCCTCCTATCTAAGCTTCAGGGTCGACAGGCCGACCAATGCCAGGATGACGGCGATGATCCAGAAGCGGATCACCACCTGGCTTTCGGTCCAGCCGAGCTTTTCGAAATGATGATGGATCGGTGCCATCAGGAACACGCGCTTGCCAGTCATCTTGAAGTAGCCGACCTGGATGATGACAGACAGTATCTCGACGACGAACAGGCCGCCGACGATGACCAGCACGATCTCGTGCTTGGTGGCGACCGCGACCGTGCCAATCAGGCCACCCAAGGCCAGCGAGCCGGTATCGCCCATGAAGATCGCGGCGGGCGGTGCGTTAAACCACAGGAAGCCGAGGCCGGCGCCGATCACCGCGCCGAGGACCACCGCCAATTCGCCGGTGCCGGGCACGAAATGGATCTGCAGATATTCGGCGAACACCGCGTTGCCGGACAGGTAGGCGATGACGCCGAAGGACGCCGCCGCGATCATGATCGGCACGATCGCCAGCCCGTCGAGGCCATCGGTCAGGTTCACCGCATTGCCGGCGCCGACGATGACGAAGCACGAGAACGGGATGAAGAACCAGCCGAGATTGACGAGAAACTCCTTGGCGAAAGGAAAAGTCAGCGACGACGAGAACGGCGCCTGGCCGTTGTGCATGATCACCCAGGCGGCGATGCCGGCGATGACGAATTCAAGCGCCAGCCGCGCCTTGCCGGAAAAGCCGAGATGCGATTGCTTCGTCACCTTGAGATAATCATCGTAGAAGCCGATCGAGCCGAACCCCAGGGTCACCAGCAGCACCACCCAGACATAGATGCTGGACAGGTTCGCCCACAAAAGCGACGAGCCGATGATGCCGCACAGGATCATCAGCCCGCCCATGGTCGGCGTGCCGGCTTTCTTGAAATGCGTCTGCGGCCCGTCGGCGCGGATCGGCTGGCCCTTGCCCTGCCGCAGCCTCAGCGAATTGATGATAGCTGGCCCGAAGATGAAGACGATCAGCGCCGCTGTGATCAGCGCGCCACCGGTGCGGAAAGTTATGTAGCGGAAGACGTTGAAGACCGAGATCTTGTCCGCGAATTCGACGAGCAGTGTGAACATGCGATTCGGCCCCCGGACCTGGCTCTAGGTCTGTTTGGTGGTTGCGGCTACAGCCGGAAATTTGCCGAGCAATGCGTCGACCAGCTTGGAAAACCCGATGCCTTTCGACGATTTGATCATCACCACGTCGCCAGGCTTCAGGGCCGACAGAAGCACCAGTTTCAGATCCTCGGCGCCGGCGCGATACTCCGTCTTGATCTCACCGGGCAGGATATCGGCCAGCGCCCGCATTTCCTGGCCGGCGAGAAAGACCGTGCGCGTTTCGGTGCCGACGATGAGATCGGCAAGGGCTGCGTGAAGCTTCGCCGAGTGGTCGCCGAGCTCGAGCATGTCGCCGAGCACCGCGATGCGCCTGCCTTCGCCGGACACCGGCGTCGCGTTGAGCAGCGCCATTGCAGCGCTCATCGACGCCGGATTGGCGTTGTAGCTCTCGTCGATCAACGTGATCGAACCCCTGGGGTGGCGCAACACATGGCGCTTGCCGCGTCCACGTTCGGCCGAAAGATCGGCCAGCGCCAGCGCCACCCTGGCGATGTCGGCGCCGACCAGATGCGCGGCGCCCAGCACTGCCAGCACATTTTGCACCATGTGGCGGCCCGGCGCGCCTACCCTGGCGGTGATTTCCTGTCCGCCGATCTTGGCGGCGATGACCGAATGATCGGCATGCAGCGCGCATTTGAGCAGTTTGAAGGTCGCGCGGGCATTCTCGCCAAACCCGTAAATGTGCTCGACGCCGGCGGCTCTCGCCATCTTGTCCAGAAGCTTCCAACGCGGGTCGTCGCGATTGAGAAGAACGGCGCCGTCCGGTTCCAGCCCCTCGAAAATCTCGGCCTTGGCCTTGGCGATCTCGTCCAGATTGCGGAAGAAGCCGAGATGAGCCGCGGCGATCAGCGTGATGATGGCGACATGCGGCCGGACCATCTTGACCAGCGGCCGGATCTCGTCGGGATGGTTCATGCCGATCTCGAACACCGCAAAGTCGCAATCTGCCGGCATCCGCGCCAGCGTCAGCGGCACACCCCAGTGGTTGTTGAAAGACTGGGGCGATGCGTGCACCTTGCCGACCGCGGACAACACATGGCGCAGCGCTTCCTTGGTGGTGGTCTTGCCCGCCGAACCGGTTACCGCGATGATCTTGGCGCTGGACCGCGCGCGTGCGGCCAGTCCTAGCTTTTCCAGTGCGGCCAGCACGTCCTGCACGACGATCATCGGCGCCGTCAGCCGTCCGAGCGACGGCAGCTTGCCCTCGGCGACGACCAGCACGCCGGCGCCGGCCTTGATGGCGGCGGTCGCGAAATCATGGCCGTCCATCGCCTCGCCCTTGATGGCGAAGAAAGCATCGCCCGGCTCAAGGCTGCGGCTGTCGATCGAGATGCCGCTAATACCTTCCGGCATCGGCCCGAGCGGTCGTCCGCCCATGGCGGCGACGAGATCCTCGGAGGTCCACAGGAAGCTCATGCGACGCGCTCCTGGAGCGCGGAGCGGACTTCCTCATGGTCGGAAAAATGCAGCGTCTCGGCGCCGACGGTCTGGCCTTCCTCATGTCCCTTTCCAGCCACGATCAGCGTGTCGCCGGCATGGAGCATGGCGACTGCCTCGTGGATCGCCTTGCGCCGATCGCCGATCTCTACGGCCCCGGGTGCGGCGGCAAGGATCGCAGCGCGGATCGTTTCGGGCACTTCCGAGCGCGGATTGTCGTCGGTGACGATGACGACATCGGCGAGTCGCGAGGCGATCTCGCCCATGATCGGACGCTTGCCCCGGTCGCGGTCGCCGCCACAGCCGAACACGACGATGACGCGACCGGTGGTGAACGGCCGTACCGAAGCCAACACGTTTTCCAGCGCGTCCGGCTTGTGCGCGTAATCGACATAGACTGGCGCACCGTTGACAGTGGTGCCGACAAGGTCCAGCCGACCCGGCGCGCCCTTCAATTTCTCCAACGCCATCAGGGCTTTGGCGGCAGGCGTTCCAGTAGAAATGGCGAGGCCCGCCGAAACCAGCGCATTGGCTATCTGGAAATCCCCGGCCAGCGGAAGGTCGACCTCGTGGAGAATGCCATCGACCTCGACCTCGGCACGCTGGCGGTGGCGCTCGTGCTCGACCCGCTTCAGTCTCAGGAACTCGCCATGACGGCCAACCGTCAGCACATTCAATCCCGCCGCTCTCGCCGCCTGGATCGTCGGCTCTGACCATGGATCGTCGGCAAAGATGACGGCCGGCGCGCCCTTCGGCAGCAGCGTGTCGAACAGGCGCAGCTTGGCGCGATGATAGTCCTCGACCGTCGGATGGTAGTCCATGTGGTCGCGACCGAGATTGGTGAAACCGCCGGCTGCAAGCTTCACGCCGTCGAGCCGGCGCTGGTCGAGGCCGTGGCTGGAGGCTTCCATCGATGCGTGGGTGACGCCGGCATCCGCCAGTTCCGCCAGCAGCCTGTGCAGATCTACCGGGTCGGGGGTGGTCAGCGAGCCATATTCGTTGCGGCCCGGCGCCACCACGCCGGTCGTGCCGATTGAAGCGGCAGCGAGGCCTGACTGCTCCCAGATCTGCCTGGTGAAAGCCGCGACCGATGTCTTGCCGCTGGTGCCGGTCACCGCGACCATGGTTTGCGGCTGCCTGCCGAAGTAGCGGGCGGCACTCAGCGCCAGCGCAAGGCGCGGATCGTCGACGGCGAGAACGGGCACCGGCAGTCCGGCGATGGCGCTGCCCTTGCCTGCCACGATCGCTGATGCGCCGCGGCTGGCGGCATCGGCGGCATAGGCCGCGCCATCGGCCTTGGTACCGGTGAGCGCGAAGAAGACCACGCCCGGTCTTACCTGGCGGGAATCCGACGAAATCCCGGTAACCTCCGTATCGAAGGAAGCTGTCCCCTCGACAGGCAGGATACCGGCTAGATCTTTCAGCTTCATCGAACCCCGTTCATCGCAACAAAATAGCGCGCAGTTGCCGGCGCGCCCTAAGAATCACTGATAGGAAACCAGCGTTGCGCCATTTTCATGGCTGAAATCTGGCTTCACGCCAAGCATGGAAGCCGAACGTCGGATGATGTTTGCAGCCATGGCGCCCGCATTCGAGGCGGCCGTCGCACCCATGCCGGGCTTTTCCGGCTTCGGTTCGTCGGCGATCGTAAGCACGATGTATTGCGGATCGTCCATCGGGAAAGCCGCAACGAAGGCGTTGAAATTCTTGTCCTTTGAGTAGCGGCCGTTGACAACCTTCTCGGCCGTTCCCGTCTTGCCGCCGACGCGATAACCTGGAACCCTGGCGTTCCTGCCTGACCCTTTCTCGGCGTTCAGTGCGTAGAGATAGCGCATGCTCTCGGATGTCTTGTCGCTGACCACTTTCTTGGCCACCGACATCGCCTGTTCCTGGGTGCGCGTCAGGAAGGTCGGCTCGATCAGATAGCCGCCATTCATCAGCGCGGCGCAGCCGACCGCCGTCTGCAGCGGCGTCGTCGACACGCCGTGACCGAAGGCGATGGTGATCGAATGGACCTGCTTCCAGACTTTGGGTTCGGTCGGGCGCGCGACCTCCGGCAGTTCCGTCTGCATCTTCTCGAGGATCCCCAGGCGATGCAGGAATTCGCGGTGCCCCTCGATGCCAACCGCTTCGGCTTCCTTGGCCGAACCGATGTTGGACGAGTAGATGAACACTTCAGGCACCGACAGGACCCGGGCCTTGCCGTGAAAATCATGGATGGTCTGACGGCCGATCCTGATCGGACGCGAAGCGTCGAAACGGCTTTCCAGCGTCACTTTGCCGGAATCGAGCGCCATGGCGGTGGTAAAGCTCTTCAAGGTCGAGCCCATTTCGTAGAGGCCGGCCGACATGCGGTTCAAGCGGTCCTTTTCCTGCGCATTGTAGGGGTTGTTCGGATCGAAATCCGGAACCGAGGCCATCGCCATCACTTCGCCGGTCTTGATGTTGAGAACGACGGCGCCCGCCGCGATTGCACGGTATTTCTCCATGCCGCTGGCGACCTCGTCACGCACCACATGCTGGACGCGCAGGTCGATCGAGAGCCGCACCGGCTTCAGATCCTTGGCCACCGCAAGTCCCGACGCTTGAAGGTCGCTCAGTCCCTGTTCGTCGATGTATTTCTCCATGCCGGAGATGCCCTGGTTGTCGATGTTGGTGAGGCCGACAATGTAGGAAGAGGTTTCGCCAGCCGGATAGAAACGGCGCTTTTCGGTGCGGAAGCCGAAGCCGGGAATACCGAGCTGCATGATATCCGATTGTTGCTTGGGCGTCAGTTGCCGCTGCAACCAGACGAAGCCGGCGCCGCTCTTCAGCTTGTGGTAGGTCTGCTCGTAGTCGATTTCGGGAAGCACCGTCGCCAGCTTTTCGATCGCCTCGTCGGCGTCGACGATGCGGCGTGGCTCGGCAAACAGCGACGCCGTCTTGATGTCCGTCGCCAGCACTTCGCCGTTGCGGTCGACAATGTCGGGCCGAGACGCCGTCACCCGGCTCTGCGGGCCGCCGGACAGATCGGGATTCTGAAAACCCAGATAGACCAGACGACCGGTGATGGTCGAATAGATGCCGAAGAACACCGCCATCGTCATCACAATGCGGGTCCTGCCCTTGCCGCCGGTCGCCTTGCGGGCGCCTTCGACCACAATCGATCCGTCCTCCAACTTGGCGCCGCTCTTCAGCAGTCTGGCAACCCTGGCGATCAATGGAACCCTCGGAATCATTGGACGATGCCTCCGGTGACCACAGGGTCCTTGCCGCCACTATCGGCCATGCCGCCCAACCGCTGGGACGAAAGGTCCTCGATTGTGACGGGTTTTGCCGGCAGATCGTCCAGCCCGATGATCTGGCGGGCGCTGACCGGCTCGAGCTCGAGTTGCGATTTATAGATGTCGGCCAGCTTTTGCAGGCGCGACGGCTGGGTAAGCAGGCTCCAGTCCGCCTTGAGCAGGTCGATCGTATCCTCCTCGTAGCGGATCTGCGCTTGGATCTTGTGCACCGCCGCCAATTGTTCCTCGGCTTCGCGCTTGGTCTTGTAGGTCAGGGCCGCAGCCGAAACCATGACGGCGATCAGGACTATGTCGCTGGTACGAAACACGTGCTCACCTCTCTCCCGGCCGGTCGGCACCGGGAAGTTTTGGGTCAGGAAGTTTTGGAAGCCCGAAAATCGAAACGTCGCCGGCGCGCGCCGGTGCGTCGGTGCGGGCAGCAGCGCGCAGCCTAGCCGAGCGCGCGCGCGGATTGGCTGATATCTCGGCCTCATCCGGCGTCACGCCGCTACCCACCTTTTTGAAGGTGGCGGTGCGCGCTTGCGCCTCGGGCAGGTGCCGCGATCCGGTCGCCGCATCAGCGCGATCGGCGATGAAACGCTTGACGATGCGGTCTTCCAGGGAGTGGAACGTCACCACGGCCAGCCGTCCGCCCGGTTTCAGCACGCGTTCAGCCGCAAACAGCGCCTTGGCCAGTTCGCCGAGTTCGTCATTGACGAAAATGCGTAGCGCCTGGAAGACGCGGGTTGCTGGATGGATCTTGTCCTTCGGCGCGCGGCCGATATGCGTCTCGATGGCGTCGGCAAGGTCGAGCGTGCGCTCGAACGGATGTTTTTCGCGACGGTTTTCGATCATCCGGGCGATGCGGCCGGCATGGCGCTCTTCGCCAAGAAACCCGAAGATGCGGGCAAGGTCGCCCACCTTGAAGCTGTTGACGACATCGGCGGCGCTCAGGCCAGCCTGCGCCATGCGCATGTCGAGCGGTCCGTCGGCGCGGAACGAAAAACCGCGCTCCGCCTGGTCGATCTGCATCGAGGAGATGCCGATGTCGAGCACGACGCCGTCAGCGCTTTCCAGATGCTCGTCCAATGTCGAGAACGGCGCCTGAACCAGCCTGAGCTTGCCGCCCGATTGTTGTTCGAGGACACGACCCGCAGCGATCGCATCCGGATCGCGGTCTATGGCGACGACCGAGGCGCCGCTCGCAAGAATTGCTTTGGTGTAGCCGCCGGCGCCGAATGTGCCGTCTACGATCACCTCGCCCGCTGCAGGCGAAAGCGCCTTCAGCACCTCGGCAAGGAGGACCGGAATGTGACGAGCCGGTCCGCCAGCGGCGTGAGGGTCGTCGCCGTAGCCCGCCATCATTCCGGTCGCTCCCCAGGCTTCGTCCCCTGCCGAAGCTGCAAAAGCCGGGCGCGTGCTTCCGTCCCATAGGCGGTGAGCCGTCCAGGCTCCCAGATCTGAAAGAAATTGCCGCGACCGACAAACGCCGCTTCCGCGGAAATGCCCGTGTGCTCGCGGATGAAATCGGTCATCGAGATGCGGCCGTCCTGATCCAGCTTGAGAAAGGTTCCATCGCCATGGCAGAAGAACGACATGTCGTCCGCCGTCTGCAGGAAGGGGTCTTCCTGCGCGATGCGCTGCTCGTAACGGTCGAGCAGGTCGAGGCCGCCGACATCCATCGCCGGACGATCCAGGCAGCGCAACGCGTAGAGTTCCGAATAGCCGCGCTTCTGCACAACCGCACGGAAATGCGCTGGAACGGACACCCGCCCCTTCGCATCGATCCTGTTCACCGCGCTTGACAGAAACCGGTCCATTACGCGTTACGGCCGCTTGCGCCGCCGCACCCCTCTGCATCTTGCCGTCCGCGCCGCCCCGGCGCGGTCCCTGCCCAAAACTCACTTCGTTCTGAAAGGCGAAAGCAGGCAAACGCGCAGCCGCCGCGGCTGCCCGATTGGCGTACGCTTCACCCTGACGCGGAACGAAGGCTTGAATATCGAAATGGGATATCATGGGGCGTTATGGGCGTCAACGGGAATAGGCTTCACAAACGCGCGCGCCACAACCGATGAGAGCAGCTTTGACGGCACTCCCGTCTTTATGCTCCATTAAGCCTAACGAAGCGTTTAGAGCCGCTTGGCCTAACCGGAGTCGGCTTGCCGCGGGTCGCTGCCACGCATAGCGTCGGCCCGTCCTTTCCCGGTCAGAAACAAGGTTGAAATCCATGTCCGAAACAGCCAAGTTCCGCGCGGCCGCACTTCCCCATCTGCGTCGCGGCAGGCTTGCCAAGGGCGCCCCAATCCCTTTGCCCCTGACTATGGCGGCCATTTTCCACGCGCCCGGCGACGCCACCGGCTTCGATCAATATGGCCGCTTCAGCAATCCGACCTGGGACGCGGTCGAACACATGCTGGCGCATCTGGAAGACGCGCCGTGTGTTGCCTTCCCCTCGGGAATGGCTGCAATCTCGGCGGTGTTTTTTGGGTTGCTCAAATCCGGCGACCGTATCCTGCTGCCGTCGGACGGCTATCACACCACCAGAGCGCTGGCGGAGCGCTTCCTGAAATCTTTCGGCGTCGCCTACGATGTCCGGCCGACATCGACCTTCCTCGACGGCGGCTTCGATGGATATCGACTGGCCTTCGTCGAAACTCCCGCCAACCCGGGACTGGATATCTGCGACATTACGGCTGTCGCCGAAGCGGCGCACAAAGCGGGCGCGATCCTGGTGGTCGACAACACGACGATGACGCCCTTCGGCCAACGACCGCTCGATCTCGGCGCCGGCATCGTTGTTGCCGCCGACACCAAGGCACCCAATGGCCATTCCGACGTGCTGTTCGGCCATGTCGCCAGCCGCAATGCGGATATCATTGCTGCCGTCACTGACTGGCGCGAAACATCAGGCGCCATTCCCGGGCCGTTCGAGGCATGGCTGGTGCATCGCGGCCTGGAAACGCTCGACGTGCGTTTCGACCGCATGTGCTCTTCCGCGGAAGTGCTGGCGCGGCGGCTGAAGGACCATCCTGCGATCAGCGGCTTGCGCTTCCCGGGGCTTAAAAGCGATCCGTCGCACAATCTTGGCCACGCCCAGATGGAGCGCTTCGGCTTTCTCATCTCATTCGTGCTCGCCTCGGAGGACAAGGCCGAGGATTTCATCAACAACTGCGCATTGATGCAGGCGGCGACGTCGTTCGGAGGCGTGCACACTTCGGCGGAACGGCGAGCGAAAAGAGGAGACGCTGTTCCGCCCGGCTTCGTTCGCCTGTCGGTCGGCTGCGAACCGGTGGAAGAGCTTTGGCAGGCGATCGAGGCGTCGTTGGACGGCATCAGCGGCTGAAGATCACGAGCCGACGTCGTCGGCCTCGATATTGCGCCGGCCATGCAGCACGCGCAGGATTTCGACTGAATCCTCGCCGACACGGTACAAGGTGAGATATTCGCCGACGACTAGATGGCGAATGCCGGGCGCAATGTCTTCGCGCGGCGCGCCTGAGAAAGGATGCAGGGTCAGCAAATCCCAACGCCTCTCCAAGGTGTCCACGAGGCGGACCGCCGCATTAGGATTGTGTTCGGCAATGTAGTCGCCGATAAGTTCGAGGTCGATCAATGCCTGAGGAAGCAGGCGGTATTTCACTCCTCAAGGCCCTTGGCCTCGGCTATTTTCAGATATTTGGCGCGCAATCGTTCCATGATTGGCGGCCCGTCCAGCGCCGGTCCGCTGTCGATCCCCTCCTGTACCAGCTTGCGCAACTCCTCGACCGTATAGCCGTGCAGATCGCGCCGGTCCTTCCATTGCCTGAGCGCGTCGCGGATCACCTCGCTCGCCGAAGCGTACTCGCCGGCGGCGACCACGTCGTCGACCGCCGCCGCCAGTTCCGGCGAAAGCGTGATGCTGCGTTTATCGACCTGACCCATGATGCGCTCCTGATATTGTCCGTATATATGGTACGATTTAATCGCACCAACTTCAAGAAACGCTTGTTTCCTGGCACAGGCCCCGCAAGCTGATTCAGTCAATGAAGCGCCTGAACCAGCAGGCGCGCCCGAAGGCGCAACCTGCTGATATCAGGGAATTTCCTTGTAGAATCTAGAAGAAATTGCCAGCTGGCCTGTAAGCCGGGTTCTGTATGGCCCTCGCCCCTTGCGGGACGAGAACGTGGCGGCCATTCATCTTGGGCGCATGTTGCCATGCGCCTCACGCAACCTACCCGGACGGTGAGCCGGAAACAGCCCTCGAGGGTTTCCCCTCGCACCGCCCCTATTCGGTCTTGCTCCCGGTGGGGTTTACCGTGCCGCTCCTGTTGCCAGTCGCGCGGTGGGCTCTTACCCCACCCTTTCACCCTTACCACGACGGATCGTGGCGGTTTGCTTTCTGTGGCACTTTCCCTAGGGTCGCCCCCGCCGGCCATTAACCGGCACCGTGTCTCCATGGAGCCCGGACTTTCCTCACCCGCAGCCTTTCGGCTTCGCGGGTGCGGCCGCCCGGCCAGCTGGCAAGGCGTATAAAGGGGTTCACGTCCGAAAACGCAAACAAAAAAGCAGGTTGTGACTTATTACGCCGGCGCCCCAAGCGCGGCCAACTGCACCTTGACCTTGCCGCAATAGGCCGCGGATATCGGGTTCATCCGCTTGGCGCCATGCCCGGCATTATACTTCAGGATCGTGCCGCAGGTCGTGCCGCCGCCGAGGTTCCGCGCCATGGCGAGATATTTCATGCCGTATTTGATGTTGGTCTCGGGATCGTAGAGACCCTTGATCGAGCCGCTGTAACCCATCATCCGCGCCGTCGACGGCTTGATCTGCATCAGGCCGATCTCACCGGCGCTGCCGACCTGGTTCGGCTGAAAGCTGCTCTCGATCATGATGACGGCCTTGGCGAGCGAGACCGGCACACCGTTGCTGGCGGCATGACGCTCGATGATCGTAGAATACTGGTCATTGCCGCCAGCGGCCGCCGCCTTCGGCGCCGTCGCCCGACTTTTCCGGCCGATCGACGCCGTCGTCGCCTGGTCGATGCGGGTCCTGTTGCGCTTCACATGCCGCTTGGAGACTGCCTTTTTTGCAGAGGTTGGCTTTTTCACTTTTACCCCAGCTTTTTCCGCCTTTGCGGATGCTGGTTTTTTCACCTTTACCGCAGCAGCTTTTACCGCCTTTGCGGAGACCGTCCTTTTTTCCTTCGCAGCTTGGCCGGCTTTCGGCGTGGCGATTTTGTCGGACGCGGTAATGAAACCCTGGTCGGCTCGCTGGCTCAGTGGCGCGCCATTGGCCGCACCGATGGCAAAAGTCATTACGCCGGCAGCAACAGCTGCCGTTAAAACGGTCAATTTCTGCATGGGATCCTGTTCTGTCTGAACCGCGCGAAGAACTTCACGCAGGTACGCTAAATCAACATCGGAACATATGGGGGGCTGTAGGTCCGACAACTTGCACGGACCGCCTTTGACGGTCGAATTAGCGGCAAAGAAGGCGGGGCAAGTCACTTTAAGTGACAGATTGTAATTTAACGACTAAGATAAAGACTACCTGGTCGGAGCTGCCCTTACGGAAGCAAGCAGTCTTTCCAGCGTGCGGATTGTCGATCCGTCGGCCACGCCATCCACTTTGCGTTGCCGGAAATGCCGCTGGAAAGCCTCGACGACGATTTCGGTCTGCCGGTCGAAAGCACCTGATATCTCCACGCCATAACCATAGAGCGCCAGCATCGACTGCAACGCCTCGACTTCAGCATCCGTGTCGCCAACTTTCAGCACCGCGCCATGCCTGACGGGTGCCGCTTCGACGAGGTGGCCGACACCGGCTTCGGACAGGGCCTTCCAGGGGAATTTCTCGCCCGGATCGATCTTGCGTCCCGGCGCGACGTCGGAATGGGCGAGCACCCGTTGAGCTGGAATCGAATGGCGCTGAACAATTCCCTTGCACAAACCGATGACGGCATCGATCTGCCGTTTCGGAAAATTCCGATAGCCCAGCGAATGCCCGGGATTGACGATCTCGATGCCGACCGAACAGGAGTTGATGTCGCTGCGTCCGAACCACGAACTCTTACCGGCATGCCAGGCACGGTCGCTTTCCCTGACCATCTGGACGATGCGGCCATCCTCATGGACGAGATAGTGCGATGAAACCTCGCTCGCCGGATCGCACAGCCAGGCTTCGGCGCCGGCGCCGGTCTTCATACCGGTGTAGTGCAGCACGACCATATCGGGCTTGGCCGTCTCGCGTCGTGGACCGAAATTCGGCGATACCCTTACCTCGGCGCTCGGCTCGTCGGGCAGGAAGCCGCTCATGCGTGCCGCAGGCCTCGTTCGATCATCTCATAGGCCGCGTTGATCGCCGCTATCCTGCTCGTTGCGATCTTGATGAACTCCTGCGGCAGGCCGCGTGCGATCAGCCGGTCGGGATGGTTGTCCGAAACCAGCTTGCGATAACGTTTTCGGACCTCCTCGAACGGTTTTCCCCTCTCGATGCCAAGCACGACATAGGGATCGGCCGCACCCAGGTCGACGTGCCGAGCCAGAATGCTCTGGTAATGCGCCTCCTCGATCCGGAAGATTTCGGCGATACGATGCAGGAACTGGCCTTCGCGCTCATGAACCAGCCCGTCAGCCTTGGCGATGTGGAACAGCCCGTCGAGAATGTCCTCCAGCATCGCGCAGTTCGAATGGCCGGAGCCGCAAAGCTGCGCCATGCGCGCGGCATAGGTCTCGAAGCCGGCGATGTCGCGCTTGGCCAGATCGTAGAGCCGCGCCACATTGCGCGTCTGCTCCTTCGGCACCTCGAATATTTGCTGGAAGGCGCGCACCTCGTCCTGCGTTACGATGCCGTCGGCCTTGGCCATCTTGGCCGACAGCGCGATCATCGCCACCGAGAAGGCGACGCGCCGGCGCAGATCCGGATCGCCGGAGAAAACCGTGCGCACGGCTTCGACCACGTCGGCGACACCCGACGAGGTTGAGGACGAAACGCGCGTGATGAAGTCGCCGAGGCGATCCCAAATCGACATGAGCACCTATTAGGGCTAACCGGGCACCGCTATCAAGCGAAGACAATGCCGCAGGGCCGGCTAACCGATTTCGCGGGATGCCTGAAGCAGCTGGCGCTAACCGTCGATCATGGAATGCACCGGCATAGCGCGCAAAACCGCAGGCCTTTGCGACATCTTGCTGTTCGTTACCGCCATGGCGGCGAGCTTCGGCTATGTCGTCTCGGGGAAACGGGCGCGGGAAATGCCGGCTGATAGGGTCGTCTGCTGGGGCGAAAAAGTGACAGACAAAACCATCACGCTTGCGGTGATGGCCATCGCCGCAAGGCGCGCGTGTCTTGAAACAGATGCGGGGAAGGCCGGCATCTTACCGGCCTTCCCGGTCCTCAGTCAGATAAACTATTGCGCCGGCGCAGGAGCAGGCTCTGCCGGAGCCGGCTCAGCCGGCTTCGTGGCGTCAGGAGCCGGCTGCATCGGCTGTTCGGCCGCCGGCGGATTGGTGCTCTGCGTGGTTGTGGCGTCCCCGCCCGTGCCGCTGTCGCTGCAAGCCGCAACGCCAAGCAGGGCAAGCGCCGAAAACGACGCAAGAATGAGTTTCTTCATGGTATCTCTCCTCTAATCACGCCCCCGCTAACGGTGACGATCGAGGACAGAATGCATCAGGCGCCTATGAGTTTCGTAACGTTGCATTTCCGTATGTAACATCATCTGCTTTTGCCGTTGCCGGTCGGGCTACTGCGAATTAACACATTGAATCAATAAAATGCCTGGGAGAGCTGCCGTGACCGCCAAATGGGATTTCTGGATCGACCGCGGCGGCACCTTCACCGATGTCATCGGCCGTGACCCGAAAGGCGGGCTGCACCCACGCAAGCTGCTGTCCGAGAATCCTGAAGCCTATGCCGACGCCGCCATCCAGGGCATTCGCGAGCTGCTTGGATTAAAATCCGGCGCTCCGATCCCATCAAGCCTGATCGGCGACATCAAGATGGGCACCACCGTTGCCACCAACGCGCTTCTGGAGCGCAAGGGCGACCGTGTGCTGCTGCTCATCACCAGGGGATTTCGCGACGCGCTGAGGATCGCCTATCAGGCGCGGCCCGACATCTTCGCCAAGGAGATCATTCTTCCCGAACAGCTCTACGAGCGCGTCATCGAGGTCGAAGAACGCGTGCGCGCCGACGGGAATGTCGAACGGCTGCTCGACATGGCCGCCTGCCGGCCGGCCATCGAGCAAGCCAGGGCGGACGGCATTGATGCCGTGGCGATCGTCTTCATGCATGCCTGGAAATATCCCGACCACGAAAAGGCGGTTGCAAAAGTCTGCAGAAAACTGGGGTTTTCGCAGATCTCCGTCAGCCATGAGGTCTCGCCACTCATCAAGCTGGTCGGCCGCGGCGACACCACGGTGGTCGACGCCTATTTGTCGCCGATTCTGTCGCGCTATGTGCAAAGGGTGGCGGGAGAGCTGGGCGCGGCGCCAATCTCCCCCCTTGTGGGGGAGATGTCGGCGAAGCCGACAGAGGGGGGCGCTGTCCCGCCAGCATCTCAGCATCCCAGTGACGTCAATCATGACACAAAGCACCCTACGGCGCCCCCCTCTGCCCTGCCGGGCATCTCCCCCACGAGGGGGGAGATCGGCCATTCCCCCCGCCTCATGTTCATGATGTCCTCCGGTGGTCTCACGGCTGCCGATATGTTCCAGGGAAAGGACGCGCTGTTGTCCGGCCCGGCCGGCGGCGTCGTCGGCATGGTCGAGACGGCAAAACTCGCCGGTTTCGACAGGGTCATCGGCTTCGACATGGGCGGCACCTCGACCGACGTCGCCCATTATGACGGCGACTATGAGCGCGCCTTCGACACCGAGGTTGCCGGCGTGCGCATCCGCGCGCCGATGATGCGCATCCACACTGTGGCCGCCGGCGGCGGCTCGATCCTGCATTACGAGGCCGGCCGCTTCCGCGCCGGGCCGGATTCGGCCGGCGCCAATCCCGGCCCGGCCGCGTATCGGCGCGGCGGCCCGCTGGCCGTCACCGACGCCAATGTCATGTTGGGCAAGCTGCAACCCGACTTCTTTCCGGCCATTTTCGGACCCGGCCAGAACGAGCCGCTCGACGTGCAGACCGTGCGCGAGAAATTCGCAGCGCTCGCCGCCGAAATCGGCGACGGCCGGACGCCGGAGGCGGTCGCCGAAGGGTTCGTCACCATCGCCGTCGAAAACATGGCCAACGCAATCAAGAAGATTTCCGTGCAGCGCGGCTATGATGTCACCGAATATCTCCTGAACTGTTTCGGTGGCGCCGGCGGCCAACACGCCTGCCTCGTTGCCGACGCACTCGGCATGGAAGCGGTGCTGATCCATCCTTTCTCCGGCCTGCTTTCGGCATACGGCATTGGATTGTCCTCGATTTTTTCGTCGCGCCAGCAGGCGCTGCTGAAACCGCTGGCGGAAGACTCCCGGCCGGCGATCGACGACCTCATCGCGACATTACAAAAAGCCGTCATCGACGAGCTTGCCACACAAGGCATAGCCGAGGACGCTGTCGCCTCGAAACCGGTGCTGCAGATCCGCTACGACGGCACCGACACCGCGTTGCCGGTGAATTTCGAGCACGGCTCGATTGAACGGGCCAAGGGCGATTTCGAAACGGTCCACAAGGCGCAGTTCGGTTTCGTCTATGACGACAAGCCGATGATCGTGGAATCGGTCGGCGTCGAAGGCATCGACACCGGCGGCACCGGCCGCGAGGAAAGTGATTCAGCCCTTGAGGACATCGCCGCAAACCCTGCGGAGAATAGGAAGATCTTCGCCGACAGCGCCTGGCGCGACGCCAGTATCTTTCCTCGCGAGACATTGAAACCGGGCAACAAGGTTGCCGGCCCTGCTTTGATCATCGAGCCGAACCAGACCATCGTCGTCGAGCCGGGCTGGCAGGCCGAGATCACCGCCAAGAACCATGTGCTCTTGCGCCGCATCGAGAAAAAGCGCCGGCAGGCGGCGCTCGGCACTGAGGCCGATCCGGTCATGCTGGAGGTGTTCAACAACCTGTTCATGTCGATCGCCGAACAAATGGGCGTGACGCTGCAAAACACCGCGTATTCCGTCAACATCAAGGAACGGCTGGATTTTTCCTGCGCCGTCTTCGACCGTCATGGCGCGCTGGTCGCCAACGCGCCGCACATGCCGGTGCATCTCGGCTCCATGGACCGTTCGGTGGAAACCATCATCCGGCTCAACTCCGGCGACATTCACCCCGGCGACGTCTTTGCCCTCAACGCGCCCTACAATGGCGGCACGCATCTGCCTGACATTACGGTGGTGACGCCGGTGTTCGAGGAAGCGCGCCCAATCTCCCCCCTTGAGGGGGAGATGTCGGCGAAGCCGACAGAGGGGGGCGCTGTCCCGCCAACCTCTCATTCTGTCACGCCCCCCTCTGCCCTGCCGGGCATCTCCCCCTCAAGGGGGGAGATCGGCCAATCGCCAAAGATCCTCTTCTACGTCGCCTCGCGCGGCCATCATGCCGACATCGGCGGCACGGCGCCCGGCTCGATGACGCCGCTTGCCACCACCGTCGACGAGGAAGGCGTGCTGTTCGACAATTTCCGCATCGTCGACCGCGGCCGGTTCCGCGAGAAGGAACTGGAGACGCTGCTCACCGACCACCCCTACCCCGCGCGCAATCCGCACCAGAACATCGCCGACCTCAAGGCGCAGATTGCCGCCAACGAAAAGGGCGTTGCCGAGCTGCGCAAGATGGTCGCGCATTTCGGTCTCGATGTCGTCGAGGCCTATATGGGTCATGTCCAGGACAACGCAGCCGAAAGCGTGCGCCGCGTGCTGGAGCGGCTGCCCGACAGTTCCGTATACGAGTATCCGACCGACACCGGCCAGGTGATCAAGGTGAAGATCTCGGTCGACCGGAAAAAGCGCGAGGCGACCGTCGACTTCACCGGCACGTCGCCGGTCATGAAGAACAATTTCAACGCTCCCGAGCCGGTCGCCCGCGCAGCCGTGCTCTATGTCTTCCGCGTCATGGTCGAGGACATGATCCCGATGAATGCCGGGTGTCTGCGACCCATCAACATCGTTATCCCCGATGGCTCGATGCTGAAGCCCGCCTATCCGGCTGCCGTCGTCGCCGGCAATGTCGAGACCTCCCAACATGTCACCAATGCGCTGCTCGGCGCCATGGGCGCGATGGCCAACGCGCAAGGCACGATGAACAACCTCACCTTCGGCAACAAGCAGTACCAGTATTACGAGACGATCTGCTCCGGCTCGCCGGCAGGCCGGATGAACAACGGCCGCGGCTTTGCCGGCACCTCCGGCGTCCACACCCACATGACCAATTCGCGCTTGACCGACCCGGAAGTGCTGGAATTGCGTTTTCCCGTCTTGCTCGAGGATTTCCACATCCGCGAAGGCTCCGGCGGCAAAGGCAAATGGAGTGCCGGCGACGGCACCAAGCGCACCATCCGCTTCCTTGAAAAGATGGAGTGCGCCATCCTGTCCTCGCACCGCAACCGCCCGCCGCAAGGCCTGGACGGCGGCGGCGATGGCGAGGCCGGCTCGACCAAGGTCCGCCGCAAGGATGGCCGCGTCGAAGTCCTAAAGGCTTGCGACCAGACGGTGCTGGAGGCCGGCGACGCCGTCATCCTCACGACACCGACGCCAGGTGGGTTTGGCGAGGCCTGAGTTAGCTTCAACAGGTTGTCACCGGCCTGTCATAACGCTGCGCTACCCGCTTGCGCCAGAGCAAATGGGGAATCGCCTTGTCATGACGGATCTTTCCGGAGAACTGGTTTTTCGCCGCGGCAAGGAAGTTGGCAAGGCCGTCTATCAGAATCGCCCGCTGTCGAAGGCCGGCCTCTCCGAACGGCTCTTCGCCTTTTTGTTTTCCGGCCTCGTCTATCCGCAGATCTGGGAAGACCCCGACGTCGACATGGACGCGATGCAGCTTGGCCAGGGCCACCGCGTCGTCACCATCGCCTCGGGCGGCTGTAACATCCTTGCCTATCTCACCCGGTCGCCGGAGAGGATCGACGCCGTCGATCTCAACACCGCCCACATCGCGCTGAACCGCATGAAGCTCGAGGCGGTGCGTCATCTGCCCTCGCAGGGCGACCTGTTCCGTTTCTTCGGCGCTGCCGAGACCCGTCACAATTCGCAAGCCTACGACCGCTTCATCGCGCCGCATCTCGATCCGGTCAGCCGCCACTATTGGGAACATCGCAACTGGCGCCGGCGTCGCCGCATCGCCGTCTTCGACCGCAATTTCTACCAGACCGGTCTGCTCGGCCTGTTCATCGCCATGGGTCACCGCACCGCCAAGTTCTTCGGGGTCGACCCGGCCGGCATCATGCAAGCCAAAAGCCTCGCCGATCAGCGCCGCTTCTTCAATGAGGAGCTGGCGCCGGTCTTCGAAAAGCCGCTGCTGAAATGGGCCACCTCGCGAAAGGCCTCGCTGTTCGGGCTCGGCATTCCGCCGGCGCAGTACGATTCGCTGATCACCTCGGGCGACGGCACCATGGCCAGCGTGCTGAAGGCCCGGCTCGAAAAGCTCGCTTGCGATTTTCCGCTAGAGAACAACTATTTCGCCTGGCAGGCTTTTGCCCGCCGCTACCCCAATCCCGGCGAGGCGGCGCTGCCTGCCTATCTCGAAAAGCGCAACTACAAGACGATCCGCAACAATGTCGACCGCGTCGCCATCCACCATGCCAATCTGATCGAATTCCTCGCCGGCAAAGATGCCGGTTCCGTCGACCGCTTCGTCCTGCTCGACGCGCAGGACTGGATGACCGACGACCAGCTCAACGCGCTATGGGCCGAGATCACCCGCACCGCGTCGACTGATGCCCGCGTCATCTTCCGCACCGCGGCCGAACCCAGCCTGCTGCCCGGCCGTGTCTCGAATTCGCTGCTCGACCAATGGAGCTATGCGGACGAAGCCTCGCGCGAATTCTCGGCCCGCGACCGTTCGGCCATCTATGGCGGTTTCCACCTTTATGTGAAGCTGTCCGCATGAGCACGACCGAACTGCCGGCCAGGCACGCCGAACCGCCGGCCAGGCATGCCGAACTGATGGACGGCGTCTACCGCTGGCAGCGCCATATCTACGACCTGACCCGCAAATATTACCTGCTCGGCCGCGACCGGCTGATATCAGGGCTGGATGTGCCCGCCGGTGGCACGGTGCTAGAACTCGGCTGCGGCACCGGCCGCAACATCGTGCTTGCCGCCCGCCGCTATCCCGACGCCCGCTTCTTCGGTCTCGATATTTCGGCCGAAATGTTGGAAACGGCCATGGCTGCCATTGCCCGCGAAGGCCTGTCCGGCCGCGTCAAGCTGGCGCGCGGCGACGCAACGGATTTCGACGCGAAAGCACTGTTTTCTGTCGAAAGTTTCGACCGCATTTTTGTCTCATATTCGCTATCGATGATCCCCGGTTGGGAGAAGACAATTTCCGCGGCACTTGCAGCCCTGTCGGCTGGCGGCTCGCTGCACGTCGTCGATTTCGGCCAGCAGGAGGCCCTGCCCGGCTGGTTCCGCACACTGCTGCGCGGCTGGCTGAGAAAATTCCATGTCGAGCCGCGTGAATCCCTGCGCGATGTCCTGGAAACGGAATCCGAGCGGATCGGCGCAAGCCTTCGGTTCAGAACACTGTATCGCGGCTATGCGTGGCTCGCCGTGGTCGGATCGCACAAATAGCTTTTCTATTGCAGCGCCTTCACCAGCGCTGCCAGCATCATCTGCGGCCGGTAGCCGAGCTTGGCCGGTGTCAGCCCAAGCCGCACCACCACTAGCTGCTCCGAGGGGACGATGGCGATGGTCTGCCCGTCATGGCCCTCCATCCAGTAGGTGTCCCCAGGCAGGCCCGCAGCGGTGCCGGCGCCGGGGCTCTCCTCATCGCCCGGCCCCTCGATCCACAATTGGCCCCTGCCGTAGACTTTCGAGGCCGGTGCAGCTTCCCGCATCCAGTTGACGAAACCCGCAGGCAGGATCTCCTTGCCGTTCCAGACACCGTCCTGCAGCAGGAACTGGCCAAAGCGCGCCCAGTCGCGCGCGGTGGCGTAAAGATGAGACGAGCCGACGAAGGTGCCCTGCGCGTCGGCCTCCAGCACCGCGCTCTGCATGCCCAGCGGGTCGAACAGCGCAACCCTCGGCCACGCCAGCGCCTTGTCCTTGTCGCCGATGGCATCCTGCCAAAGCCTGGACAGCATCACTGCCGTGCCGCTCGAATAGGAAAACACCTTGCCGACCTCGCCGGTCAGCGGCTTGGATCCGGCAAAGCCGGCCATATCAGGCTCGAGATAAAGCATCCGCGTCACGTCGGCGACGTCGCCATACTCCTCGTTGAACTCCAGCCCGCTCGACATTGCCATCATATCGGCGAGGCTGATGGCAGCGCGGCCGTCCGTTTTCCAGGGTCCGAACAGCCCCTGGTTCGTCATCGCCATCTTGCCGTCTTTCACCACGGTGCCGACGATCGCGGCGTTTACCGTCTTGGTCATCGACCAGCCGAGCAGCGGTGTCTTCTCGGAAAAGCCGGCGCCATAACGCTCGGCGATGATGCGGCCGTTCTTGACCACCACCACCGCTCGCATACCGGCGCCAGTCATTGCGGGATCATCAAGGATTTGCGCGATTTCGGGGTTCTGCGAGGCGTCGACCTTGCCGCCGTCCGGCCAGAGCGCGTCGAGCGGCGGTGCCAGCGTCAGCGCCGCCCCGATGACCGCCTTGGCAGCGGTGACATTGCCGTCCGGAACCGACGTGCAGCCGAGCCCGTCACGAACGACCGCGACGCTCTTGCCGAACACGCCGAACAGCCCCGCCGAAACCGTGCCCTGCTTCTTGTCGACAGAGATCCTCATCAGCCTCAGCAATGGATGGCCTGGCGCCTGCACGTCGACGGCGAGCACCTCATTGGCATCGCGTCCGGCGATAAAGACATTCGAGCAGACGATCTTGGCCGAATAACCCGAGCCGACGCGGATCAGTTCCGGCGGCGCCAAATACAGCCAGGCGGCGAGTGCTGCGACCGCCAGCACGACCAGCCCGACCAGCCATTTCACCAGCCTTAGAACAGTCCGCATTTTCCGACTCCCCCGGACGCTCATCTATGTCATTGATTTGCCGCCATTGCTTCGGCAAAATCGCGGCTCCTGTCGAGCGCCGTGAACGGAATATCAACCATGATCGGCGATGACCAGGGATAGGAGCGGTCCTGTGGGGTGATCGCTTTGGGGGTACGGTCGAGGGGGCCACCTGCAGCAACAACCCATCAGCGGCCGGCTGAAACCGGTTCAGGAGTAGCGATGCGCCGTTTCGCGGCTTTCATCATGCTGACGTTGCTGGGTGCCTGCTCGACGGTCGACGATCTTGCCCCGTCGCTGCCGAGCGCCCCGACCGTTGCGGTGCGTGCACCCCGTTTTGACGACTCCGACCCGCATGAGTGGGAAAGCGGCGCGCCGTGGAGCTATGCCGTTCACGGCACCGACGTCTCCAAATACCAGACCTCGGTCGATTGGCCGGCGGCCAGGGCCAGCGGCATTTCCTTCGTTTTCATCAAGGCGACTGAAGGCGGCGATCGCTTCGACGAATATTTCGACGAGCATTGGAGCCGCACGAAAGCTTCGGGAATTCCGCGCGCGGCCTATCATTTCTACTATTTTTGCACGCCGGCCGCCACGCAGGCGCGCTGGTTCATCAAGAACGTGCCCAAAGACCGCTCGGCGATGCCGCCGGTTCTCGACATGGAATGGAACGCCAAGTCGCCGACCTGCAGGCTGCGGCCCGATGCGGCCACGGTGCGTAGCGAGATGAGCATATTCCTCGAAATCGTCGAAAGACACTATGGCAAGAAGCCGATCATCTACACCTCGATCGATTTCTTCGACGACAACGGCCTGTCGGCTTTCCGCGGCTACCCCTATTGGCTGCGCTCGGTGGCCGGGCACCCGCGCGAGAAATACGGTAGCCACCCCTTCACTTTCTGGCAGTACACCGGAACCGGCGTTGTGCCGGGCATGAGGGGCAATGCCGACATCAATGTCTTCAACGGCTCGGAAGCAGCCTGGAACAAGTGGCTGCGGCAGAACACCCGTTGACACCGGGCCTGCCGCCTGCTTTTCGACACAGCCAGTGAAGACGCCTGCAACCGCCGGTAATCTTCTTGGAAGGATGGCGATGCGATTGCGCTTGGAAATTCTCGCGGCGCTGCTTCTGGCCGCCACGGCGCCAGCGGTGGCACAGCAATGCGGCGGCGATTTCGAGGCGTGGAAGCAGGGCGTGGCGGCTGAGGCCAAGAGCGCCGGCGTCGGCACTGCCGGCCTTGAGGCGCTGGAAAACGCCACCGCCGATGAAAAGGTGCTAGCACGCGACCGCTCCCAAGGCGTCTTTACCCAGACCTTCGTTGAGTTCTCGAACCGTATGATCTCGTCCCATAGGCTGAAGCAGGGCGCGGCCAATCTGAAGAAATACGCGGATGTTTTTGCCCGCGCCGACCGGGAATTTGGCGTCCAGCCACCGATCATCGCCGCTTTCTGGGCGCTAGAAACCGATTTCGGCGCTGTGCAGGGCGATTTCCACACGCTGAACGCACTGGTCACGCTCTCGCATGACTGCCGCCGCCCGCAACTCTTCCGGCCGCAGATCACGCCGCTGCTGACCCTCATCGATCGCGGCGTCGTGCCGGCCGATGTCACCGGCGCTTGGGCGGGCGAAATCGGCCAGACGCAGATGCTGCCGTCCGACTATCTCGGCCGCGGCGTCGATGGCGACGGCGACGGTCTGGTCGACCTGCGCAGCAGCGCGCCGGACGTGATCATGACCACGGCCAACAAGATCATGTCGCGCGGCTGGAAACGCGACCAGCCCTGGATCGAGGAAGTCCGCGTGCCAGACGACATGCCATGGGACCAGACCGGCCGCACCAACAAGCTGCCGCTGACGCAGTGGGCTCAGTGGGGTGTCACCAACCCGAATGGCACGCCGCTTGTCGACAACGGCCTAAAGGCAGGTCTCGCGCTGCCCATGGGTCGCAAGGGACCGGCCTTCCTCGTCTACGACAATTTCGACGTCTATCTCGAATGGAACCAATCCTTCACCTATGCGCTGACCGCGGCAAATCTCGCCACGCGGCTGGCGGGCGCGCCGCAATTCGATCCGCGCAATCCCGAACCCGGCCTCAACGGCGACCAGATGAGGGCCTTGCAGACGAAGCTCGAGGCCAAAGGCTATGACGTGGGCACGGTCGACGGCATCCTGGGCACCAACACCCGCGAGGCGATCCGCAAGGAGCAGAAGCGGCTAGGCTTACCGGTCGACGGCTGGCCGACACCGGAGCTTTTGGGGAAGCTGTAGCTCCTCTTCCTTCTCCCCTGTGGGAGAAGGTGGATCGGCGCGCAGCGCCGAGACGGATGAGGGGTGTTGGAAGAAACGCCAGCGCCGCGATCCGTCCAGCACCCCTCATCCGACCGAGCTGCGCTCGGCCACCTTCTCCCACAAGGGGAGAAGGGAAGAACTCACCCTGCCATTGTCTCCAAGGCTGGCAAATCCCTGCGGCGCGTCACCTTCATCGAACGGCATCATCGCCTGGCAAGCAGGAAGTCGATGAAGACGCGCAAGGCCGGCGGAACCTGCCGGGAGCTCGTATGATATAGGTAGAAGCCGGGAAATCGGGGCGACCAGGCTTCGAGAAAACGGATAAGCTTGCCGGCCTCGATCCACGGCCGAACCTGGTATTCCAGCATGTAAGCCACGCCGACCCCGTCCAGGGCCGCCCCGATCATCAGTTCCGTGTCGTTGACCGTCAGACCGCCGTTCACGGCTATTTCCAAAGCGCGCTGGCCTCGCGCAAACTCCCATCGATAGATGTTGCCGCCACCGGGCCATTGGAAATTGATACATTCGTGATGATGCAGGTCAGCGGGATGGCGGGGTATGGGGTGATGCTCCAGATAGCTGGGCGCCGCTACCGCGGCCATCTCCAGCTCCTCGCTGAGCTTCACCGCCACCATGTCCTTATGCAGCCGCTCACCAAGCCTGATACCGGCATCGAATCGTCCCTCCACAATGTCGGTCAGCATGTCATCGATGATTATGGTGAGGGCAATATCGGGATAGGTGCGGCGGAAATCGCCGAGGATGGGCGCGATGAAACGCATCGCGGCAATGCGTGGAACATTGATGCGCAGCGAGCCTGCCGGTCGATCGCGTGAAGCATGCGCGTCGGCGACAGCCCCTTCGAGCTCGCTGAATGCCGGAGCGAGGCGGGCAAACAGCGTTTCGCCTGTTGCGGTCGGCGACACGCTGCGGGTCGTGCGGTTGAGCAGCCGGACACCGACACGCCCCTCCAGCCCGCGTATCGTCTGGCTAAGTGCGGATGGGGAAACCCTGAGCCTGGCCGCGGCGCGGACGAAGCTGCCTTCCTCGACGATCGCCGCAAACGCGTTCAGCTCGGAGAACTCGGTTCCTCGCATTATGTACCCCAAACTTAACAAGCCTATTCGATAATAGGCTATTATCTGAGCAATAGCATGCCCCTAACTTCGACATGGCACTGCCGCCCGATTTGGTGCGGCCGCACACCCAGACGAACAAAGGGACAGCTATGTATCGTTCGCTTGAAGGCAAAACCGCGCTCGTGACGGGCAGTTCGCGCGGCATCGGACGCGCCATCGCCGAGGGGCTCGCGGCAAACGGCGCGGCCGTGGTCGTCAACTATGTCGGTAACGAAAAAGCCGCTCAGGAAGCCGTTGCTGCCATCCGCGAGAATGGCGGAAAGGCCGTCGCCATTCGGGCCGATATCTCCAATATTTCCTACATAAGCCGGCTTTTCGATGAGACCGAAAAGCAGATGGGGCCAATCGACATCGTTGTCGCCAATGTCGGCGTCGCCGTCATAAAGCCGTTCGTCGAGGCCACCGAAGCCGATTTCGACCATGTCTTCGGCGCCAATGCCAAAGGCACCTTCTTCACGCTTCAGGAAGCAGCGCGCCGCGTGCGCGACGGTGGCCGCATCATCGCCGTCTCCACCGGTGGAACCAAAATGTTCTTCACGCAGACGGCCCTTTATCTCGGCAGCAAAGGGGCCGTCGAGCAGTTCGTCCGCGTCCTCTCGCGCGAGCTCGGACCGCGCGGCGTCACCGTGAATACGCTTTCGCCAGGCTTTACCGACACCGACCTGCTTCCGGAGCGGGACCGGGCCGTGGCCGCCGACATGTCGCCTTTCGGCAGGATCGGAGCGCCGCGGGATGTTGCCGATGTCGCGGTTTTCCTCGCCTCCGACGAGGCGCGCTGGCTGACCGGCGAGAACATCCAGGCCGGCGGCGGCGTAGCCTGACCTGCGTATGGCCTAATCCGCCATCGTCTCCAGGCTGGCAAACCCCTGCGGCGCGTCGCCTTCGTCGAACGGCGTTGTCACCTCGACGAATGTGTCGGGATAGAAGCCGTTGAACCGTGTCCTGAGCGACAACGAATAGGCGCCGATATGGCCGATCTCGATCCAGTCACCGGTATCGACCGTTTCCGGCAGCCAGAACGGCCGCGACAGGATGTCGACGGAATCGCAGGTCGCACCGCACACCTTGAACGGCACGATGGTCTTCTCCACGCCATTGCGCGAGCGGATCGCCGGGTCTGGAATGAAGCGCGCCGGCAGCGTGATCTTGCCGGTCCATGAATCCGACAGCGACGCCCAGATGCCGTCATTGATGTAGAGCCGCTTGCCCTTGCGCAGCAGCACGCGCACGATCAGCGACAGGCAGCGCGCCACGATCACCCTGCCCGGCTCCGCCACCAGCGGCATCTGGTCGAACTGGTATTCCTTCAAATCGCCCGACAGCCGCGACATGATCTGGCCGAGCGACGGCATCTCGATCAGCTTGCGGTTGGGATCATGGCCGTACTCGGCGGGAAAACCGCCACCGACGTCGAGCCCGGCAATGTCGAAGCTGACGCGGTTGCGCACCCAGTCGGCCGAGGCCAGCGCCCGCTCATAAGTGTCGGGATCCTCGATCTGGCTGCCGACATGAAAGCACAGCCCGACCTTGTAGCCCGTCCGGTTCAGCCTTTCGGCCAGATCGACCGCATTGGCCGGCCCGGCGCCGAATTTCTTCGACAACTCGTAAGCCGCCGATCCTTTCGTCTGGATGCGCACGAACACCGTGATCGCACCCGGATCGATATCGAGCGCCCGAACCACGCGGGTCAGCTTGGTGATCTCGTCCTCATGGTCGAGCGAGATAACGCGGATGCCATATTTCTCCAGCGCCAGCTTGATGTCCGACTGCGCCTTGACCGGATGCATGTAGAGCATCTCGGCGTCGGGCGAGACCGCGCGCACGGCGGCGAACTCACCGGGCGAGGCCACGTCGAAGGCATTGACGCCGGCCTCGACCAGCGCCTTCAGCACGATCTGCTCGCCATTGGTCTTGACCGCATAGGCGGTCTTGCCGGGAAACATGCCCATGAACTGCCTGGCGTCAGCCTTCAGCACCTGCGGGCGGAAGCAATAGATCGGATCGTCCGGGCGAAGCGCCAGCGCCGCCTCGCGGGCATTTTCGAATCGCTGCATGGACGAATCCCTTGACCTAGACTGCGCACAATTAATCCAACCTATGCGTTAATGAAAACAATTCTGTGTCTCGCGCCGCTGACGCTGCGGCGCTACGCCGGATGACAGGAAAGCTAGCCCACCGATCTGGTTTCGGGTGGCCCTTGCCATCGAACAGGATATGGCCTGAACAGACGCCTGATTGGCGTGGCATTCAGGGCCATCTGGGAGGACGATCCATGGCGATCACAACCACGACTGTAATGCGCGGCCCAATGGCCCTGAAAGACTGGGGGCAGCTTCTGCTGCTCGGTGCGATCTGGGGCGGCTCGTTCTTCTTTGCCCGCATTGCCGTTGCTGAGTTCCCCCCGCTGGTGCTGGTGCTGTTTCGCGTCGCCATCGCAGCGCTGGCGCTGCACCTCTATCTTGGCCTGCGCGGCCCGTCCTTCCGCCTCGCCTTGCCGCATGCCGGCCTGTTCTTCCTGCTGGCGCTCGTCAACAACGTCATTCCCTTCTCGCTGATCTTCGCCGGGCAGACCGAGCTTGGCGCCGGTGTCGCCTCGGTGCTCAATTCGACGACGCCGTTCTGGACGTTGATCCTCGCCAACGCGCTGACATCAGACGAAAAACTCTCCTGGAACAAGCTTGCCGGCATCGCGCTCGGCATCCTCGGCACAGCGGTGATGATCGGTCCCGGCCTGCTTGCCGGGCTCGGCGGACCGGTCTGGGCAAAATTCGCGCTGATCGGCGCGTCGCTGTCCTATGCCGTCGCCCTGATGGTGGCCCGCCGCTTCAAAGGCGTGCCGTCACCGATCATCGCCACCGGACAATTGACCGCCTCGACCATCATCATGATCCCGGTCGTGCTGCTCGGCTATGGCCCTGCCAACCTGTTTTCGGCCTCGCCGCCGGTCTGGGCGGCGGTGTTAGCGCTGGCGTTGCTGTCCACTGCCTTCGCCTACATTCTCTATTTCAACCTCGTCGCTTCGGCCGGCGCCACCAACGCCTCGCTGGTCACGCTCATCGTGCCGGCCAGCGCCATCCTGCTCGGTTTCCTGTTCCTGGGCGAACGGCTCGAACTGTTCGAGCTTGGCGGCATGGCGCTGATCGCGCTCGGCCTCGTCACCATCGACGGCCGCGTGTTCAGCCGACGGTAGCGTCATTCCTGCGACATCGGTTTCGGGAACGACGGGTTGGCTCAGATGAAGCTGCGTCCCGATAGGTCGGTTCATGATGCCGGCGAGCGGCACAGCCTGGCCTTGAGCGAGCACGCCCCCCTGCTCCACCTGTATGATGTCATCGGGAAAGACGTCGTCGATCCGTAGCACCCGCGACCCTTCGTAGAACCTGCTCATCAGTTGGCACCCGCGGGATTTTCGACGAGGACGGGGCCGGCGATCGGCGGAGCTGGAATGGTTGCTGTCATGGTTCCAAACGCGCCCTTGCAGACCGGACGTTGGCTAAACGCCTCGTGTTACATTGCTTTACGCTGGGTCAAGATAAAGCAAGCCGCGCATCGGGACAGTCGTCATATGCCGACTGTCGGCAATCCTGATTTCAGAACCGAAAGTCCGCGCAAAAGACGAATCCGGCTTTTGGGCCGACGCGGTAGCGCTGCCAGCCTCGATATTGCCCAGGCGTCGCCACAATTTATTCACAGGTCCGAAGCCGGCTTTTGCCGAAGAGTTTCAATGCCTAACGGCAAAGAGCCGGTCGCAAATTCCACAATGTCGTCGCATTGCAACATATTTTCCGCTTGCCTGTGGCACAAATGACCCTAGACTCTGGCCATAGCTCTTTAAGAGGAGGCTATGACATGGGACTCACGAGGCCAATCAACGCATTGATGATTTGTGCTGCATTTGCATTTATCGGAGCCCTGATTATGGGCTTTCTTCCGTAAGACCCGCCAAGCGACGGAAGGCCAGCACCGAATAGTCCAACTCATTGAAAAGGCCGGGTTTTTACCCGGCCTTTTTGGTTTTCAAAACGGCGATAGAGATTACGCCGCGGCAGACCCCGCAGCTTCCGCCTCATGCGAGCGGATGCCGATCATGTGGCAGATGGCGAACACCAGATCGGCGCGGTTCATGGTGTAGAAGTGGAAATCGCCGACCCCGCGCTCGACAAGGTCGAGCACCTGCTCGGCCGCGACGGCCGATGCCACCAGCGCGTGCGTCTGCGGGTCCTTCTGCAGCCCGTCGAAGCGCTCGGCCAGCCATGCCGGCACCAGCGCGCCGGCGCGCGACGAGAAATTGGCCACCTGGGTGAAATTGTGGACCGGCAATATGCCCGGCACGATCGGTATGTAGATGCCGGCCCGCCGCGCCCGCTCGACATAGCGCTCATAAAGATCATTGTCGAAGAAGAACTGGGTGATCGCCCGCGTCGCGCCATTGTCGACCTTGCGCTTCAGCATGTCGATGTCGGTGGCGAAATCCGGGCTCTCCGGATGCTTTTCCGGATAGGCGGAGACCGAGATGTCGAAATCGCCGACACCTTTCAGCGCCCCCACCAGTTCGGCACCGTTGGCGTAGCCGTCCGGATGCGGACGGTAGGCGGCGCCGACGCCCTCGGCCGGATCGCCGCGCAAGGCGACGAAGCGGGTGACACCCATCTCGGCGAATTCCTGAATGACCTCATCGACCTCGTGACGCGCCGCGTTGACGCAGGTCATGTGCGCCGCCGGCGTCAGCGCCGTTTCGTTGAGGATGCGCTTGACCGTGCGCGCCGTGCGCTCTCGCGTCGAGCCGCCGGCGCCATAGGTGACGGAGACGAATTTCGGCTTGAGCGGCTCCAGCCGGGTGACTGTGTCCCACAGCCTTGCTTCCATCTCGTCGCTCTTCGGTGGGAAGAACTCGAATGAAACCCGGATCTTGTCGCCAATGTCAGGGCGGCGGGAGAAGCGGAACTGGTTCATCAGGCGGTTTCCCCTATCGGATAGGCATTGGCCGGTTGTGCGTGGCTGGAAGGATCGGCGATCAGCATGCGCTGGTCACGGCCGAGCCACAGCTTTACGGTGAGCCTGGCCTCGTTGCCGCCGCGCGGCTCGAATTCCTGGCTGTCCTCGAGGTCGAGCCCGGCCTCGGAAAACCACTCAGTGATCTGCCGGTCGGAAAAGCCGAGCCGCACATGCGCGTGTGCATCGCGCAGGAATTCCAGCGCATGCGGAGCGAAATCGACGATCACTAGCCGGCCTGCCGGGCGCAACAGCCGTGCTGCCTCGCGGATGGCGCGGGCGGGATCGTCGAGATAGTGCAGCACCTGGTGGATGGTGACGAGATCGAAGGCATCGCGCTCGACCGGCGGCGCGAAAATGTCGCCCTGGCGCACCTGCGCATTCGAAATGCCGGCTTTGTCGAGGTTGGCGCGCGCCACGGTCAGCATCTCGCGCGACATGTCGATGCCGATGCCGCGCCGGTAGAGCGGCGAAAAGATTTCGAGCAGCCGCCCGGTGCCGGTGCCGAGATCGAGCATCGACTGGAACGGCCGCTTGCCGACGAGCTTGAGCAGCGCTGCCTCCACGGCGCGGTCCGGCACATGCAGCGAGCGGATATGATCCCAGCTTGCGGCGTTTACGGAGAAATACTCGGCAGCGCGATCCTGCCGCTTGCGCTTGACCGCTGCCAGCCGCTCGAGGTCACGCTCGACCTGCGGGTCGGCGCCACGGATGCCGGAAACCAGCCTGAGCACGAAATCGCGCGCCGCATCCGAATCCGACAGCCGGAAGAAAGCCCACGAGCCCTCCTGGTAGCGGCCGATCAGTCCGGCCTCCAGCAAAAGCTTCAGGTGGCGCGAGACGCGCGGCTGTGACTGGCCGAGAATTTCGGTGAGATCGGAAACGGTCAGGTCGCCGCGCGACAGCAGCGCCAGGATGCGCAGCCGGCTGGATTCGGCCGCCGCCTTCAAGGTATCTACCATAGTGTCGAGAGCGACATGCATGCGAGCATTCTCTTTGAAAAAGATATAAACATATGTTTATGTCGATTTTGATGGCCTTGCAAGCGCTATGTCGCTTCCGGACAAGAAAATGACGCATGCGTGGTGGATTGCGCAAAGCTGGAAGCATGATCGAGGCGAAAACTATGTTCGAGACGCGCAACGGCGAAAAGCTTCTGGACACCGATCCGGCTGATATGCCGCCGGACGGCCATATCGTCTTCATCGGCCGTATCGCCTCGCCCTGGACCGCGCGGGAAACTTGCCCCAAGAACATGAAAGCCGCGCGGGAGACGGGACAGCCGGCGGTTCTCATGATCGACCAGCCCTATCGTGACGGACTGCTCGGGCTGGAGCGTGCCAGCCACGTCATCATCCTGTCCTGGCTCCACCACGCGCCGCGGGTCCTGATTGTCCAGAAACCCCGCCATGCGGCTGAACCGAAAGGCGTTTTTTCGCTGCGCTCCCCTGCCCGGCCGAACCCGGTCGGGCTGCATATCGCCAAGCTCATCGCACTCGACATCGACACCGGCCGCATCGATCTCGACGCCATCGACGTGCTCGACGGCACGCCGGTCATCGACATCAAGCCTTATTTCGCTTCGACCGACGCCTTTGCCGAGGCGACGTTTGCCGGACGAGACGGGCAATGAGCGCGCCGACCGGCCGACGCCGGGCCATCGCCAAGGCGCTGACAGCCCTTCTGCCGCTGGCGCCCTATGCCGATATGGAAAAGATCCGCGCTGACGCCGGCGCGGTGCACATGAAGACCTTGCCGCCGACGATCGCCGTGTGGCTGGCGACGACAGCCCATATCCGTCATGTGCACACCGACTACGAAAAGCTTCTGGCCGAAGGCTACGACCGCGACGCGGCGCGTTTCTTCGTCATTGAACAGACCAACATTGTGCTGACCCGCTGGCGCGCCACGCGTCTGCTCGATGACAACGAGGAAGAATAGCTGGTTCTTCGATGGCCCAGCAGCCAATGGTCCAGTGGCAAGCCCAGCCTGTGTCTTGTGCCACCCACCGTGCCGCTCTATCCCGCCATCTGGTCGGCGAAAAACGACCTGACGGAGGACGTGATGAGCAAGTCGATCGATCCGCATGCCAAACCACTGCCTGAGCTCTCCGCCCATCATACAGACCCGCACTCCTATCCGGATGGCGTTGCCTTCCTGGACGGGCAATATCTGCCGATGTCGCAAGCCAAGATCTCGGTGCTGGATTGGGGCTTCCTGCATTCCGACGCGACTTATGACACGGTGCATGTCTGGGATGGTCGCTTCTTCCGCCTCGACCTGCATCTCGATCGCTTCTTCGGTGGGCTGGAAAAGTTGCGCATGACGATCCCGTTCGACCGCCAAGGCGTGGCCGAAATCCTCCACAATTGCGTGGCGCTGTCGGGTCATCGCGCCGCTTATGTCGAGATGCTGTGCACGCGCGGCGCCTCGCCGACCTTCAGCCGCGACCCGCGCGACGCCGTCAACCGCTTCATGGCTTTCGCCGTTCCCTTCGGCTCGGTCGCCAATGCCGAGCAATTGCAGCGCGGCCTTCATGTGGCGATCAGCGACAAGGTGCGCATCCCACCGGCCTCGATCGACCCGGCGATCAAGAACTATCATTGGCTCGACCTGGTGCGAGGCCTCTACGACGCCTATGACCGCGGCGCGGAGACGGCACTGGTCCTCGATTTCAACGGCAATGTCGCGGAAGGCCCCGGCTTCAACGTCTTTTGCGTGGACGATGGCAAACTGTCGACGCCGGCCGTCGGCGTGCTGCCCGGCATCACCCGCCGCACCGTCTTCGATCTCTGCGCGGAGGCAGGGCTTGCCGTGACAGCGGCCGATGTCAGCGTCGCTGTGCTGCGTCAGTCCGACGAGGTCTTCATCACCTCGACTGCCGGCGGCATCATGCCGGTGACGATGATCGACGGTGTTCCAGTTGCGGACGGCAAGGTCGGCGCGATTACCAGCCGCCTTATGGCGATCTATTGGCAGAAGCACGAGGACCCCGCCTGGTCGAGCCCGGTGCGCTATCCCTGACCAAGCCTGGCCGGCTCTCGTGCATCGGCTCTCATCAACAAAATGTGCTCTACCTTGGATAGGCCGGGAATGCTTCGTATATGCCGGAAACGGAGAAGCCTCCGTTTACCTGACAACAAAGACCCGCAAGGGCAGGAACTGGTGGATCATGACACACAAGGTTTGGTTTATTACCGGGTCGTCGAAGGGTTTCGGTCGCGTCTGGGCAGAAGCAGCACTCGCCCGCGGCGACCGCGTCGCGGCAACGGCCCGCAATGTCGGCACGCTTACCGACCTCGTCGACAAATATGGCGACCGTATCGCCGCAATTAAGCTCGACGTCACCGACAAGACGGCCGTTGATGCCGCCATTGCCGAAGCGCATAGCCGCTTCGGCCGGCTCGACGTCGTCATCAACAATGCCGGCTATGGCCATTTCGGTGCCATCGAGGAAGTCAGCGAACAGGAAGCCCGCGATCAGATCGAGACCAATGTGTTCGGCGCCCTTTGGGTGACCCAGGCTGCCCTGCCGATCATGCGAGAGCAGCGTTCCGGCCACATCATCCAGATCTCGTCGATCGGCGGCGTCAACGCCTTTGCGTCGCTCGGCCTCTATCATGCGTCGAAATGGGCGCTGGAAGCGTTTAGCCAGTCGCTCAGTATCGAGGTCGCGGAGTTCGGCATCCATGTGACGCTTGTCGAGCCGGGCGGGTTCTCCACCGACTGGGCCGGCCCGTCCGCCAAGATTTCCACAGCGATCGAGGCCTACGCGCCCGCCCGCGCCAAGATGGCCGAGCGCCGAGCCAACTCAGTAGCCGGCGATCCCGAGGCCACTGGCCCGGCGATGCTGGCGATTGTCGACGCCGCCGAGCCGCCGCTGCGGGCATTCTTCGGCGATGGCGGCCTGCCGATGATCCGCCAAGAATACGCCAACCGCATCGCGCTGTGGGAAAAATGGGATCACGTGTCCGTCATGGCGCAGGGCGAGAACAAGAACCGCAAGGCCGCCTAGAGGCGATCCGGAAATCGCTACGCCGCCATGGCGGCGTAGCCCCAGTCTCACCTGCCCTAAGCTCGGTAAATCCACTGCTCCGGCACGCGCACCGAAATCTCCTCGCCGGCCGTGATGCGGCCTGGCTTTTCGACCCAGGCGACGAGGCCGCGCAACCGCTTTGCCGCCTTCGGAAACATCAGCGCGCCGGCCTCATGATCGGCCATTCCGGCATTTTCGGCGACCGAGCGTCCGGCGATGCGGCAAGGCCCGTTCTGCGCGTCGACCTTGATGGTGACGCCGCCTTTGAAGAACAGCAGCGTGCCGGACGGCAGCATGGAGAGATGCGGCAAGCCTTCGATCAACAGGTTGGCGCCGATCCACTCCGGCTTGATCTCCGCCAGCCTCATCCGCTCCGCAACGACAGCAAGCTCGTCCGCTGCCACAACAGACAATTGCCGCTCGTTGCGCATTTCGGTCCCGCGTGGATACCAGGGTTCGCGCCCGCCGGAGCGCCGCGTCGCGCCGGCGTGGAAATCGCCGTCGATGCCATCAAAGCCAAGCCGCAATTCATCCACCGCGCGGGTCTCGAAGTGACCCGATGGCGCGACGTAAAGCGCTGCCACCTGCGCGGCAAGCTTCCGCGCCGGGATGATTTCGACCGGACTTTCGGCCTCGGGGAAGAGATCCAGCATAGGCTTCGCTCCTTGCGTGATGCCGCGCAATTAGCCGCAGTCAGCTCATCAGGTCCAGTCTAAAGCGCTGATGCTCCGATCAAGGAGACTGATGCGATTGTACCGGCGCCCTCTAATACTGGTGCCGTTCGCGCCAAAATAGATCAGAGCATGCGCAATAGCGCCCCGCCAATCGAATAGCCGGCACCGAAGGCGCAGAGCAGGCCGTAGTCTCCGGCCTTCATGTCGGCGTGGTTCTCCGACAGGGCGACGATCGCGCCGGCGCCGGCGGTGTTGCCGAGGCGCTCCAGCACCATCGGTGCGCGGTCATGATCGACCTCGTGACCGAACGACAATTTTAGGATCATGGCGTTCATCCGGGCATTGGCCTGATGCAGCCAGAAGCGCCGGATTGCTTGCGGCGTCAGCCCGTGCTCGGCCAGGAACTCGACGATGAACTTGTGCCCGGCGACGGTGACTTCCTTGAACACCTTGTTGCCGACCTGCTTGATCAAATTACCTTCCAGATTGATCATGTATGGATCGTCCTGGGCGGTGCGCGTGTGGTAGCCGAGATTGGTGCGGATATTGTTGGACATCTGCGTCCAGGTGCGCGTGTCGAGCACTTCAAAACGTCCGGGCCGCTTCTCGCCCTGGGCAAGTCCCTCGACGACCATCGAAACCGAAGCATCGCCGAAGATGAAATGCGTCTGCCGGTCGCGGAAATTGAGATGACCGGTGATGATCTCGGGCGTCGTCACCAGCACGCGCCTGTGCGCGCCGGCCCGCACCAGATTGACCGCAATGTGCAATGCCGCCGCCGCCGACGAGCAGCCAAGCCCCATGTCGAAGCCGGCGCCCTTCGTGCCCATCGCCTGCTGCATCTCGATGGCGATCGCCGGATAGGGCCGCTGGTGATGCGACGCCGAACAGATCACCAGGTCGATATCTCCAGGCTCCAGGCCGGCATGGTCGAGCGCTTTCCTGGCCGACGCGATGCCGAACTCGGCTTCCAGCGACAGCGCATCGTCCGGCCGCGCCGGTATGCGCGGCGCCATGCGGGTTGGGTCGAGAATGCCTTCTCGCTCGATCACATGGCGGGTCTGCACGCCCGAAGCATGAACGATGAAGGCGCTGTCCGACTTTTGCAGCAGCGTCTCGCCCAAAGCCTGGCGGCGGACATTCTCCATGTCGACCCAGGCATTGAAGCTGCCGACCAGTTCTTCATTGGTGATCGAAGGCTCGGGGATTTCAACGCCGATGCCGCTGATGATGACGCGATGCATTTCCAGTTCGTCCCCATGCGCAGGCGTTGCGGCTTGATGTGGGCGCCGCGAGAGCTCGGCGCAACATCTTTCGCATCAAGCAAGTTTATGCGGGCTTAAATCAAGTGCCTGAGCAAAGCGGCGCGCCGCGCGACGATGAAGAGGCGGGGAAAGCGCAGCAGCACCTTGCCGTTCGCCGTCTTCGGATAGGCTTGCGCGATCGCTGCCGTGTAGCGGTTGAGGAAAAGCCGCCGCTCGTCCTCGTCGAGCGGATCGAGGAACGGCTTCAGCCCAGTCGACTTCAGCCACTCGACGATGGCTTCGGCATCGGCCAGCGGGTGATTGTAGGCCGTGTGCCAGATGTCGAGCCGGTCGGAGAACGGCGACAAAAGATCGTAGTAGAACGACACCGGCGGCAGTTGCCCGCGCGCAGCACCCTTGAGCTTGTCGGCAAACGGCATTTCGGCCGCCGTCTCCCGCATCAGCCGGTGCGACGGTTCACCCATATTGTCGGGCATCTGCACGGCAAGCGCGCCGCCGGGCGCCAGAAATCCCATCAGCCGCTGGAAGATCGCCGGATGCTCCGGCAGCCACTGGAAAACAGCATTAGCAAAGATCACGTCGACAGGTTTTTCGGGCTGCCACGCCGCCGCATCGGCCAACTCGAAGGTTACGTCAGGCAAACGCGCCTTCGCCTTCTCGATCATATCAGGCGAGGTGTCGAAGCCGCTGACCTGCGCGCTCGGCCAGCGCTCGACCAGCAATTCGGTCGAATTGCCCGGCCCGCAGCCAATGTCGACTACCCGGCGCGGCATCTCCACCGACACCTGCGCGACAAGATCGCGCGACGGCCGCGTGCGCTCGTCCTCGAATTTGAGATATTGGGCAGCGGACCAGTCGGCCAATTCAGCTCCTCAGATCATTCGAGAATTCGCCGCCCGATGCGCACTCTACCTCGTCAGCCGCTTATACGTCATGCGGTGCGGGTTGACGGCATCGGGGCCGAGCCGGCGGATCTTGTCCTGCTCGTAATCCTCGAAATTGCCCTCGAACCATTCGACATGGCTATCGCCCTCAAAGGCAAGAATGTGCGTCGCCAGACGGTCGAGGAACATGCGATCGTGCGAGATGATGACGGCGCAGCCGGCGAAGTTTTCCAGCGCGTCTTCGAGTGCTGCCAGCGTTTCCGTATCGAGATCGTTGGTCGGTTCGTCGAGCAGCAGCACGTTGCCGCCGGTCTTCAGCATCTTGGCCAGATGCACGCGGTTGCGCTGGCCGCCGGAAAGGTTGCCGACCTTCTGCTGCTGATCGCCGCCACGGAAATTGAACGACGCGCAATAGGCGCGGGTGTTGGCCTCGAACTTGCCAAGCTTGACCACTTCGGCGCCGCCCGAAATTTCTTCCCACACGGTCTTGGTTGGGTCGAGTGCGTCGCGGCTCTGGTCGACGTAACCGAGCTTGACCGTCTCGCCGACGCGGATCGTGCCGGCATCCGGCTTTTCCTGGCCGGTGATCATGCGGAACAAAGTCGTCTTGCCGGCGCCGTTCGGGCCGATGACGCCGACGATGCCGCCCGGCGGCAGCTTGAATTCGAGATCGTCGATCAGCAGCGTGTCGCCAAAGCCCTTCGACAGATCGTCGACCTCGATCACCACATTGCCGAGCCGCTCGCCATGCGGAATGACGATCTGTGTGTCGCTCGGACGCCGCTTGTCGGCTGCATCCAGCAGGTCCTGGAACGCCTGGATGCGCGCTTTCGACTTGGTCTGCCGGGCCTTCGGGCTGGACTGGATCCACTCGCGCTCGCGGCCGATCGCCCGCTGGCGCGCATCGTCCTCGCGGCCTTCCTGCTTGAGCCGCTTGGCCTTGGCTTCGAGATATTTGGTGTAGTTGCCCTCATAGGGAATGCCGCGGCCACGGTCGAGCTCGAGGATCCAGCCGGTGACATTGTCGAGGAAGTAGCGATCGTGGGTGATGATCATCACGGCGCCCGGATAGGCACGCAGATGCTTTTCCAGCCACGCCGTGGTCTCGGCATCGAGATGGTTGGTCGGCTCGTCAAGCAGCAGAAGGTCAGGCTGGCGCAGCAGCAGCTGGCAAAGCGCAACGCGGCGGCGCTCGCCACCCGACAGCTTGGTGACGTCGGCTTCCTTGGGCGGACAGCCCAGCGCTTCCATCGCCATCTCGACCTGCTGTTCGAGATCCCACAGGTTGAGCCGGTCCATCTCGTCCTGGAGCTTGGCCGACTCGTCGGCCGTCTCGTCGGAATAGTTCATCATCAATTCGTTGTAGCGCTCGATGATGGCGGTCTTGGCGGCGACGCCTTCCATGACGTTCTCGAACACGGTCTTGCTCGCATCGAGTGCCGGCTCCTGCGCCAAGTAGCCGACGGTCGCGCCTTCGGCCAGCCACGCCTCACCGCTCCACTCCTTGTCGATGCCGGCCATGATCTTGAGGATCGTCGACTTGCCGGCGCCGTTCGGGCCGAGGATGCCGATCTTGGCGTCCGGGTAGAAGGAGAGATGGATATTCTCGAGCACCTTCTTGGTGCCATAGGCCTTGTTGAGGCCGGCCATGTGATAGATGAACTGGCGTGCCACGCGCGCTTTCCCTGAAAAGTCGACTGGAATGTCGGATTGAATGGAAGTTGCGCGCTATGTAGGCGATGCCGCGCCGAACGGCAAACTGTTTTGGCATTTGTGGCTCATCTTCGGGCCGAAGACGCTCATCGAACTGTCGCCGCTTTCGGTTCGCTGCATAGCCCGGCGCAAGCTCCGGTTAACCATTCCGCGTCAAAAAGGTGTCGGATGGGGAATCGCCGGCAAGCCGCGATTTCTGCAGAGAGATCGGATCGACGGCGTTGTTGAACAGTTGCCTGCTCCTTGCCGAAGCGGTTCTCTATTTCGGTGTCATGGTCACGCTTTTCCGGTTCAGGCACCGCATCGGCCTCGGCGTGTTTGTCTGCGCCCTCGGCGTCATGCATTTCCTCGAAACCTACCTCGCCAGCGTCTTTTACGTCGCGCTACCGTTCGGCATGGTTTCGCCCGGTTCCGCCGTGCTGTTTTCCGGCAAGCTGGTGATGCTCCTGCTGCTTTACATCAAGGAGGATGCGGCAACCGTCCGGCAGCCGATCTACGGCCTGTTGCTCGGCAATGCCCTGATGATCGGGCTTGTGCTCGTCCTGCGCCTGCATGAGATCGCACCGCTTCCCAGTGGCAAGCTTCCCGACATCGGCTTCATCGACCAGATGGGCTGGCTGATGGTGTGGGGCACGATGCTGCTCTTCGTTGACGCCATCCTGATCATCCTGCTCTACGAAAAGCTTGGGCGTTATCTTCGCAAGGCGCTTTTTACCCGCATCCTGGTCTCCGTCGCCTGCGTGCTGACATTCGACCAGGCTGGGTTTTTCACCGCGCTGCACTTCGTCACCGGCGCACCGATCGCGGTTTTCTTCGGCGGCTGGTTCGCCAAGATGGGCGCGGCGCTTGCCTACAGCATCATGCTTGTCGCTTACATCAGATGGTTCGAGGCGCGGCAGATCCCGGCCCCGCGCGGGCTGTCCGACATATTCGACACGCTGACCTACCGCGAGCGCTATGAGGCGCTGATCGAGCATGTCGGCCGCGACGGCCTCACCGGCCTGCTGCACAGAGGACGCTTCGACAGCGACGGCGAAGCGGCCGTTGCCGCCGGCCTGCGAACGGCCAAGCCGCTCAGCCTGCTGATCATCGACGTCGACCACTTCAAATCGATCAACGACCGCTTCGGCCACGCCGAGGGCGACAAGGTGCTGAAATCCGTCGCCGCCCTGCTCGGCGAGATTGTCGGTCCCGAGGATCAGGTGTTCAGGATCGGCGGAGAGGAATTCGCCATCCTCTGCTCACGTCCGCATTCGGTCGCCAGGCTGCTTGGCGAAAGCATCAGGCACGCGGTCAAGACATCCGCAAACACCAGCCGGTTCGACATCACCGTCAGCGCCGGCATCTCCACCGTCAGCGAGACTACCCGCTGCCTTGCCGATCTTTTTGCGCTGGCCGACCAGCGCCTCTACAAGGCCAAATCGACCGGACGCGACCGCGTCGTCGGCGAACCGGGCGGCCACGAGGCCGAGAGCCTCACCGCGTGGACCAGGTCAGGGCGCAGCGCCGAAGCATAATTTCCGGCCTGCCTGCTGGCTTGCCTGTCATTGGAATCCTGTGGAATCGACAACGCCTTTCGGGCAGCCGGCTTTGCTTGTCGGCGCGGCAGCCTGCATCAGGTCGCCGAGCCGACTGCTCGGACCGATTGGGCCGGTGAGGCCAAGCGTCAGCTCACCGATCAGCCGCCTACCACTCGTCGAATCGACCAGGCAGGATACCCGGACCCGCTCACCTGCCCCGGCGCCAAACGCGCTATCGAAGGTACTGCGGATCCGATCCGACGTCAGTTGCTTGCCGATGTTCTTTGCGAACAGATCACGCACCGGCGAAGCATTTACCGCGCGCATCAGGTTCAGCGCATCGGAGAAATACGCTTGCTGGCCCTTGCCGTAACAGGTGCCATGCTTGATCCACTCATGTCTTTCCAAGTCGGATGCGGTGCCGGGCATCACCCGATCGAGCTCCGAACGCGTGTTCGGGTCGAGTTCGACCGGCGGCAGGTCCTGCCAGTGCGCCGGATTGTCGTTCGCCTTGTCGGCCGCTGCCACCTGGCAATAGAAATTTCCGTTCGGCTGCGGCCACAGCCCGTGCAAAGTGAAGTGCGTGGCGTCGAAACCGGCCGCGGTCTGCGCCTTGCATTCAGTCTTGCCGGGCCTGGTTTCACAAAAGGCCGGCTGCCAGCTCAGCGCGAGGACATATTCGGGCTTTCCCGAAGCCGGCGCAGCAGGCTTCTCCCGGTCAACCGGCGCAGGTGCTGCCGCTTCCGTGGATGCGCTGCCACCCGAAACATGGCCGCAATCGACCTTCACCCAGCGGCGCTCCGGATCGGCCCCCGGCACGCGGATCAGATAGTGCGTGGGGGCATCCTTGTTGCCGGCCAGAAGCTCGTAGCTCTGTCCCGCATCGGTCGAGATATTGCCAGGGTTCTTGCCGCTCTTGATGGCCTGCGTCGCTGGACAGCTGGCGTCGGCCACGAAAGAGTCGCTCATCTTGACCTCGGCCCGCGCAGCACCCGTCAGCAACGCGGCGACAAGCGCCAATCCGAAAACCAGACCTGTCCGCATGCGCATAAAAGAACCCCCGTTTGAAAAGTGCTGCGGCAACAGACTGCCGCCCTCTCTCGGTATCAAATTCTCCATGTCAGAATTGCGATACCGCGCGTTGCGACGCAAGAACAGCGCTGCGAAAACACGGATTGACGCAAAGCCGGCGTCGGCGCACACAAACGCCGGAGCCGCGAAAAACGCGTTGGAGACGAAGCGACAATGTCATTCAGCCAACAGCGCGTGCTCCGATCGCCAACCGGCGCCGAGCTCAACCTTTATTTGAAACGCGCCGAGGGCCGCCCGCGCGCGGTCGTCCAGATTAATCACGGACTGGCCGAACACGCCGCGCGCTATGTCCGCTTCGCTACCTTTCTGGGTGAGCGCGGCTTCCATGTCTACGCCCATGACCATCGCGGCCATGGCGCAACCAAGGCGCCAGACGCGCCGCTCGGCCAGTTCGCTCAATCAGATGGCGGCGCCAAGGTCATCGCCGATGTCGCCGCCGTGCACGATCTGATCGCCGACGACCACCCCGGCCTGCCCGTCATCGTCTTCGGCCATTCCATGGGCGGCCTCGTCGCCCTTACTTTCATGCTTCATCATTCGAACCGACTGCACGCCGCCGCCATATGGAACGCGAATTTTTCAGCTGGGCTCGCCGGTCGTGCCGCGCAAGCCATTCTTGCCTGGGAAAAGTTCCGGCTCGGCTCCGACATGCCGTCGCGCATGCTGCCGAGACTGACCTTCCAGGCTTGGGGCAAAGCCGTGCCCGATCACCGGACGCCGTTCGACTGGCTGTCGCGCGATCCAGCCGAAGTCGAAAAGTACATCGCCGACCCGCTGTGCGGCTGGGATGCCTCGGTGTCGATGTGGCGCGACCTGTTTGGCTTTGTCTTTGACGGTGCCGACGACGCTAATTTTTCCGGCGTCCGCAAGACCCTGCCGATCTGTCTGGTCGGCGGCGAAAAGGACCCCGCCACCGCCGGCGGCAAGGCGGTCAACCACCTCGCTGGACGCCTGCACAGGATGGGCTTTTCGAATCTCGTTTCAACGGTTTACGCCGAGACCCGCCACGAAAGCCTGAACGAAGTGAATCGAGATATCATCATGGATGATTTCGCCGCATGGGCCGACAGCATGCTGAAACAAGCCTGATCGAGATAGGTATGGTCGACATCGGCACAATCGGATTGGCCCATTGCAAGAGCCGTGACAGCAGCACGCGGGATTGATAGTGCATGTTGCCCAAAAGTGCGCAGCAGTTTTGGGACAACGACATGCACAAAAAAGAAATCCAAGGCTGCGCTTCCGACCAATCACGGTGATCTATGACTGAGCCTCCGCTGAAAGGCATCCGCGTAATCGAACTCGCCCGCATCCTGGCCGGGCCATGGGCCGGGCAGCTGCTTGCCGATCTCGGCGCCGATGTCATCAAGGTCGAGAGCCCGGATGGCGGCGACGACACCCGCAAATGGGGCCCGCCCTTCGTCATGAGCCATGACGGCGAAAACCTTTCGGCCGCCTATTACCATTCCTGCAATCGCGGCAAGCGCTCTATCGCCATCGATTTCTCGACGCCCGAAGGCGCCGAGACAGTCCGCCGGCTGGTCGCGGCATCAGACGTGCTGATCGAGAACTTCAAGCTCGGTGGTCTGAAGAAATACGGGCTCGACTATGACAGCTTGCGCAAGATCAACCCGCGGCTGATCTATTGCTCGATCACCGGCTTCGGCCAGGACGGACCCTATGCGCCACGCGCCGGCTATGATTTCATCATCCAGGGCATGGCCGGCATGATGTCGATCACCGGCGAGGCTGGCCGTGAGCCGCAAAAGGCCGGCGTCGCCATCTCCGATATTTTCACCGGCCTCTATTCGGTGATCGCCATCCAGGCCGCACTTCGTCACGCCGAGAAGACCGGCGAAGGCCAGCATATCGACATGGCGCTCTACGACACCCAGATCTCGGCGCTCGGCAACCAGAACCTCAATTATCTGGTCTCCGGCAAATCGCCTGTGCAGATGGGCAATGCGCATATGAACATCGCGCCGTACGAAGTGGTGCCGGTGAAGGACGGCCACCTCATCCTGGCCATCGGCAATGACGGCCAGTTCGCCAAATTCTGCGCGGCTGTCGGATTGGTCGACCTGCCATCGAACCCCGATTTCGCTACCAATCCCGCCCGGGTCGCCAACCGGGCGAAACTGCGCGAACACATGATCGATGCGCTAAAAACCTTCGATCGCGATCCGCTGCTGACCAAGCTGGAGGCGGCAAACGTGCCTGCCAGCCCGATCAACACGATCGGCGAGATGTTCGCCGACCCGCAGACCATCGCGCGCGGCATGCGGCTCGACCTCGACGATGGCCATGGCAATCTCTTGCCCTCGGTGCGCGCGCCGATGGTCATGTCGGGCACACCGCTGGTCTATGAGCGGCCCTCGCCGCGTCTCGGCGAGCACACAGAAGAAATCCTAGCCGAACTGGAGAGGTCAGGAAAATGAAGACCGGCGGACAACTGATCGTCGATGCGCTCGAAGCCAATGGCACCGACCGCATCTATTGCGTGCCCGGAGAATCCTATCTTGCGGTGCTCGACGCGCTGCACGATTCGACGATCCGCACCATCGTCTGCCGCCAGGAAGGCGGAGCTGCGATGATGGCCGACTGTCATGGTCGGCTGACCGGCAAGCCCGGCATCTGCTTCGTCACCCGCGGCCCCGGCGCCACCAACGCCTCCGCCGGCATCCACATCGCGATGCAGGATTCGGTTCCCGTCATCCTGTTCATCGGCCAGGTCGCCAGCCACGCCAAGGAGCGCGAGGCCTTCCAGGAGGTCGACTATGTCAGGTTCTTCGGTGACATCGCCAAATGGGTGGTCGAGATCGACGATGCCGCGCGCATCCCCGAATTCGTCACTCGCGCCTTCGCGGTGGCGACGTCCGGCCGCCCCGGCCCGGTCGTCGTCTCGCTGCCGGAAGACATGCTGACCAGCCTTGCCGAGGCGCCAGCAGCCCTGCCCCACACGCCGGTCGAAACGCGGCCGGGCGAGGCCGAGCTCGATGCTCTCGAAAAGCTCCTCAACAAGGCGAGGCGCCCCTTCGTTATCCTCGGCGGCACGCGCTGGGATGCGGAGGCCGTCGCGCGGATGCGGACGATCGCCGAAGCTTGGTCGCTGCCGGTCGGCTGCTCCTTTCGCCGCCAGATGCTGTTCGACCATCTCCACCCGAACTATGCCGGCGATGTCGGCATCGGCATCAACCCGAAGCTGGCCACCGCCATCAAGCAGGCCGACCTCGTGCTGCTCGTCGGCGGCCGCATGGGCGAGATGCCGTCCTCCGACTACACGCTCCTGAAGAGCCCCTACCCCGACCAGACGCTGGTCCATGTCCATGCCGACGCCAGCGAGCTCGGCCGCGTCTATCGGCCGACGCTGGCGATCAACGCCTCGCCGTCCGCTTTCGTCGAAGCCTTCGCCGGGCGCAAGCCGGCCGCCACGCCGGTCTGGGCGGATGAAACGCCAAAACTTCACGCCGCCTATCTCGACTGGTCTACACCGCCGGAAAGCGGTCCCGGCTCCGTCCAGATGGGGCCGATCATGAACTATCTCGAAACGGTGCTGCCCGACGATGCGATCCTCACCAACGGCGCCGGCAACTACGCCACCTGGGTACACCGCTTCCACCGTTCCCGCCGCTTTGCCACGCAGGCAGCACCGACCTCCGGCTCGATGGGCTACGGCACGCCAGCGGCTGTCGCCGCCAAGGAGCTCTTCCCCGATCGCGACGTGATCGCCTTTGCCGGCGACGGCTGCTTCCTGATGAACGGGCAAGAATTCGCCACCGCCGTGCAATACGATCTGCCGATCATCGTCATCGTCGTCAACAACGGCATCTACGGCACCATCCGCATGCATCAGGAGCGCGAGTATCCGGGCCGTGTCGTCGCCACCGATCTGCGGAATCCCGACTTCGCGGCTTTGGCCCGCGCCTATGGCGGCCATGGCGAAACGGTCGAGAAGACGGCCGACTTCGCGCCGGCCTTCGAACGCGCCCGCGCCAGCGGCAAGCCGTCGATCGTCGAGATCAGGCTCGACCCCGAGGCCATCACGCCGACCCGGACGATGACCCAGATCCGCGACAAGTCCTGATCCGGCAGGAAGGGGTGCCCCTTCCGTCGGCGCAAGACTTGGCTACATCGTTGCCGCCTTCTCGATCTGCCCGCGGATCTCGCCATCCTCGTGGGCCGCCGTATGGATGTTGATGTAATATTTGCCGGCCATCAGGTCGGCAGCCTGCGCGTCGGTCAGAATCGCCGCCCCCTTGAACGGGCTTTTCGGAGCGCCCTTGAACGGGACGGCGACGCCGGCATTTTCACCCTTTGCTGCCGGACCGTGAATATGTCCGGCCGTCGCCGGCCCACTGAGACCTGAATACGTCACGTTCCAGGTGAGCTGTTTCGTGGCGGTGTCGAAGACGAGAGCGGCGGTACCCTTGCCCTCGGTGGTGATGGGCGGATTCTGCTGAGCGCCATCGAGCGTCGCCTTCATCTTCATCATGTCGGCCAAAGCTGTTGAAGCGCTCAGGAAGGAAGCCGAAACGGCCAGCGCCGAAAGCATCGGCGAGAAGGATTGCATGCGCATGGAAATCTCCGTTGTGGCGATGACATCCGCTGAAGCTGGATGCACCGGCAACAACGGTTGTGCGAGCAGATGTTTCCACCGGTAACGGCTATTTTACGTCCCAACAAAAAGGGGCGGTCGCCCGCCCCCTTTTCGAATGCAGGCTTCAGAAGCCCAGTTGATCGCCCTACTTGATCGCCTTGTCAGTGATGGCTGTCGTGTAGGCGCCGGTCGGCTCCTTGGTGATGATCTTCTGGTCAAGCAGCGCCTTGGCGGTGCGTGCGTAGGTCGCCGGGTCGAGCTTGCCGTCGGCATTGTCGATCAGCTTGGCGACTTCGCCCATCATGCGCTTCTGGTGGTTCTCGTCCTGGCCGCCATTGTCCATGACGATGCCGGCCGCCTCGTCGGAATTGTCGACGGCGTATTTCCAGCCTTTCATCGAGGCGCGCACGAAACGCACCATCTTGTCCTCGAAGGCCGGATCCTTGAGCTTGTCCTCGGACGCATAGAGCCCGTCCTCAAGCAGGTCGTTGCCCATCGCCGAGTAGTTGAACACGATCAGCTCTTCCGGCTTGTAGCCGGCGTCGATGAGCTGCCAGTATTCGTTGTAGGTCATGACCGAAATGCAATCCGCCTGCTTCTGGATCAGCGGTTGCACGTCGAAACTCTGCTTCAGCACGGTGACGCCGTCCGGGCCGCCGTCGGTCTTCAGGCCGAGCTTGTTCATCCAGGCGTAGAACGGGTATTCGTTGCCGAAGAACCAGACGCCGAGCGTATGGCCCTTGAAGTCGGCTTCGGTCTTGATCGGGCCATCCTTCGGGCAGACCAGCTGCATGCCGGCCTTCTTGAACGGCTGGGCGATATTGACCAGCGGCACGCCCTTTTCGCGTGCGGCCAGCGCGCCGCCCATCCAGTCGACGATGACATCGGCGCCGCCGCCGGCGATCACCTGCTCGGGCGCGATATCGGGGCCGCCCGGCTTGATCTCGACGTCGAGGCCTTCGGCCTCATAGAACCCCTTGTCCTTGGCGACGTAGTAGCCGGCGAACTGGGCCTGCGTGACCCATTTCAGCTGCAGCGTCACCTTGTCTGCAGCCATCGCCTGGAACGCGGCAAGCGACATCGCGCCGGCCAGCATCGAAATAACAAGTCTTTTCATGTTTTTACCCTCTGAAGTTAAGTGTTCACCCTTTAGGATCAGGACCTTCAATGCGCTCCTGATTCCAAACCCGCCACCGCCCTATCCACCACGGACGGAGGGATGCCAAAACGTGACTGCTCTCTCGAAAAGAGCGACCACGCCATAAAAGACCGAACCCGCAAGTGCTGCAACTGCGATTTCGGCCCAGACCATGTCGATGTTCATCCGTCCGACCTCGGTCGAAATCCGGAATCCCATGCCGACCACCGGTGTGCCGAAGAACTCCGCGACGATGGCGCCGATCAACGCCAGCGTCGAATTGATCTTCAGTGCGTTGAAGATGAAGGGGGCCGCCGCCGGCAACCGCAGCTTGAACAGCGTCTGCCAATAGCTCGACGCATAGGTGCGCATCAGGTCGCGCTCCATATGGCCGGAGGCGGCAAGGCCGGCGACCGTATTCACCAGCATCGGGAAGAAGGTCATGATGATGACGACGGCGGCCTTCGACTGCCAGTCGAAGCCGAACCACATGACCATGATCGGCGCCATCGTCGCGGAGTTCTTCGGCACACCGGTGG